>CAJXKX010000079.1 GCA_913055965.1 uncultured Roseovarius sp. | reverse complement strand
GCCGCGCCTGTGCGCGGCGCAGGCGCGCGGCGTCGATCTCGATGCCGGTGATGCGGTCGATGCCCGCTTGCGCGGCCAGCCGCAGCACCAGGTCGCCGTCGCCGCAGCCGAGGTCGAGCACGGTGCGCGCGCCGGTCCCGGCCACCGCCTCGGCCACCGCCGCGAGTCGCTCCTCGTGCAGGTCGGTCGTCATGGCCCCGGCACCCGCAACAGCGCCACGTCCTTGCGCGGGATCTCGCAGGACCAGCCGCGGGCCGAGGCGAGCGCGGCGAATGTTTCGGCCCGGTAAAAGACGACATGGGTCGGGTCCTGCCGGTAGTGCCAGCCGGCAAAGCGCGAATCGTCGGTCTGGAAGCAGGTCATCACCGCCAGCACCCCGCCGGGGTTGAGCATCGCGCCCAACCGGTCGAATTCGCCGGCGGGGTGGTGGAAATGCTCGGCCACCTCGGTGCAGGTGATGAAATCGTAGGCATCGGCCAGCGGCGCGGGGTCGGGGGCGTAGAAGGGATCGTAGAGCGCCCCCTCGTGCCCTGCCTCGCGGAGCATCGCGGCCAGCGCCGGGCCGGGGCCGCAGCCGTAATCGAGCCCGCGCGCGCCGGGGGCGAGGCGGGACAGAAGAGGGGCGGCCAGCCGGTCGAGAAAGCGGCGGTAGCCGGGGTCGTCGATGCGGTTCTCGTGCCGGTCGTATTCGGCGCGCTCGGTGGCGGGGTCGGGGTAATGGGCGGGGGCCATGCCGCGCGCGCCGCAGGTATCGCAACGCCAGTATTCCCTGGCGTCGAATATGCCGAATTCCGCCACCGGCGCGGCGCGGCAGACAGGGCAACGATCTGGCAGGGGCGCGGACATGGCCCGGCTTAGCGGCGCGGCGGGGCGGGATCAAGGCGGGGGACGGGACGAGGGGCAAGACTGGCCTGTTCCTGCCATTCGCCATCCACCCCGCGCGGAACAAGGCGCGCTTGCGCGCCGCCGCGCGAGCGCCCGACCGCCCCCTCGGGCGGGCGCTATTGCAACGTCCAAGCCCGCACCATCGTTGCAGTATCTGGCACCATAAAGTGCGCCGAACAGCCCTTGGAGCGCCCACCCGGCGGTCGGGCGCTCGCCCGGCTCAGTTCATGATCCGAAACGACCGCTCAAGGCCGAATTCGCCCCCCGGCATGGACAGCCGCGCCGCGATTGCCTAAGCCTTCGCAAACCGACGCAAGGCAAAGAGGCGGCACATGGCGCGGCGCACCCATTTCGAGATCGGCGGCCAGCGGGTCGCGCCCGGCACCCGCGCCCGCGTCGATATCCCGGTGAGCCAGTTGTCGAACCACACCCCCGTGCACCTCTCGGTCGAGGTGATCCACGGGCGGCGCAAGGGGCCGGTGCTGTTCGTCTCGGCGGCGATCCATGGTGACGAGGTGATCGGGGTCGAGATCGTGCGCCGCCTGCTGCGCGCCGCGCCGCTCAGGTCGATGGCGGGCACGCTGCTGGCGGTGCCCATCGTCAACACGTTCGGGTTTCTCAACCATTCGCGTTACCTGCCCGACCGGCGCGATCTCAACCGCGTGTTTCCCGGCCTCTCGGCGGGGTCGATGGCGTCGCAACTGGCGCATATCTTCATGGAAGAGGTGGTGCGCCGCTCCGACGTGGGGATCGACCTGCACTCGGCGGCGATCCACCGCTCCAACCTGCCGCAGATCCGCCTGACCCCGGATAACGAGCGGCTGGCCGATCTGGGGGCCGCCTTCGGCGCGCCGGTGATGATGGAATCGAGCCTGCGCGACGGTTCGCTGCGCATGGCCGCCGAGGCGGCGGGGGTCGATGTGCTGCTCTACGAGGGCGGCGAGGGTCTGCGCTTCGACGAGGCGGCGGTGCGCGCGGGGGTGGCGGGGACGCTGCGGGTGATGCGGCGGCTTGGCATGATCGCGGCCAAGGGCGTGCCGCGCGCGAGGGCGCGCCCGATCCGCGCGCGCACCTCGTCGTGGTATCGCGCGCCGCGCGGCGGGCTGTTTCGCGGATTCGTCGGGCTGGGCGACGCGGTGGCACCGGGCACCGTTCTGGGGGCGGTGGCCAATGCCTTTGGCGATATCGAGAGCGAGATCGTCAGCGAGGAGACCGGCATCGTCATCGGCCGCACCAACATGCCCGTGGTCTACGAGGGCGACGCGCTGTTTCACGTCGCCGAAACCGCCCGCGCCGAAGCCGCCGCCGAGGGGATCAGCGCCCATCTCGACGTGGGCGCGCTGTTTGACGAGGACGAGATCATATGACGACCGGCGCGCGCCGCACCACCGACCTCAACGACGTGGCCTTCGCCGTGATCCGCGCGCGGATGCGGCTGCATTTCATGGTGACGCCCAAGGGCGACCGGCAGGCGGTGAAATACTTCGTCATCGGGCACCCGCGCTGCGGCACCACCTCGCTGCACAAGCTGTTCGAGGCCAACGGGCTGCGCAGCTTTCACGATTCGAAGGATTGGCAGACCGGGCGCCATGACGCGTTTTCGGATTTCGGGCAGGTGCGCCCGGTGGCGGCCTTTGACCGGACCTACCCCAATGCGCGCTTCATCCTCAATTTCCGGCCCCTGCGCGGGTATCTCGTCAGCATCGCCGCGCATCACCGCAAGGTGTTCAGCGTGCAGAACTTCATCAACGAGGCGCATCGCCGCGCCGACTGGTTCGCCTGGGCGCTCAGGCATTTCGAGGGGCGGCGCGATTTCATGGCGGTCAATATCGAGGCCGAGGGCGCGCTGCCCGCCGTGGCCGATCATTTCGGCCTTGCCCGCCCCGAGCCCGAGGGTGGCAGCCATCACAACATGGGCAATCGCCCCCGCCTGCCCGAGAACGCTGCCAATATCGAGGCCGCGCTCGACGCGCTCGGCCTATCGGAGGAGGCGGGGCGCGGCGTGCTCGTCTCAAGGCTGCATGGCGACCGGCAGGCCGCCCTAGCCCACGCCCGCGACAGCGTGCGGGTGGTGGAGTGAGCGCCCGCGCCCGCTAGGTGACCGTGTCGGCGTTGCGCGGGCGAAGAAAGATCGACACCGTCAGCAGGCTGAACACGAATTCGTAGCTTTCCCACTTGGTCGCCATCTGCACCGCGACGATCACCAGCGTCGCCACGAGCGCGAGGATCATGTGCCGCCGGTCCGCCACCGGCACCGCCAACCGGTCGGCCAGCCGCGCCACCGCGCCTACGCGCGCATAGACCAGCGGCAGCACCAGCAGGTAGAGCAGGATCACCAGCGACAGCCCGCCGCCGAACACCGTCTTGACCAGCTTGACATCGCCCAGCACGAGATTGTGGATATTGGTCTCGCCCTGCGCGTTGTTCTCGAGAAAGAATTCCGGCACCTCGCGGTCGAGCAGCCGGTGCCCCCAGGAAATCTCTTCTCCGGCGGCAAAGAAGAAGGCGAGCGCATAAAGCGCCGTCATCGCCACCGCGAGCCCGCCGCGCCCGCGCAGGGCCAATGCGTTGCGCGTCAGCACCAGCGACGACAGCAGCAGGCACAGCGCGGTGCCCCATTCCACCGGCCCGTCCTCGATGGCGAAACCCGCGCGAAACTCGGCATGCAGCCCGGTGACGTAGTAGATCACGGTAAAGAGCAGGGTGGCATAGCCGAGGCCGAAGAGCACGACATCGGCGTGGCTCAGATTCGAGCGGTCAGTCAGGCGGGTCATGGCCGGGGCCTTCCGTCAGGGATGCGATGGCAGGCGGGTATCCCAAGCCGCGCCGGGCATCAAGCGCCGCGCGACGTGGCCCTCGTGCCCTGCGCCGCCGCGTCCCGTCCGCGGGCGAAGACATGGGGATTCTGCGGGTAGAGGAAGATCGACAACGCGGTGAGCGCGAAGATGAATTCGTAGATTTCCCACTTGCGTTGCAGATCGACCAGCGCGATCACCACCGAGGCGGCCAGAACCAGCACCGCGTGGCGACGGCCCGCCACCGGGATCGCCCAGCGATCCGCCCAGGCCGCGATGCGCGCCGCGCGGGCATAGAGCAGCGTCAGCCCGACCAGCCAGCCCAGCAGCACCACCGTCAGGATATTGCCGAACAGCACCTTGACAAGGCGGACCTCGCCGACCTTGAGATTGTGCAGGTTGGTTTCCTCGCGATAGCTGTTCTCGGTGAAGAATTCGCCCGCCTCCCAGCCGAAAATCCGCTGTCCCCAGGAAATCTCCTCGCCCGCGGCGAAGAAGAACAGCAGCGCGCCTACCGCCATCGTCACCATCGCCCGCCGGTTGCCCGCCGTGCCGAAGCGCAGCGCCTGCCGCGCCAGAACGGTGAACGAAAGGAACAGCAGCACGGCCGTGGACCATTCGGCGGGCCCGTCCTCGATCGCGTAGACGGTATGGAACACATCCGTCTGAAGGATGTGGAACACGATCAGCGCGAGGATATTGGCGACGACGAGCGACAGGAGCACCTTGTCGAAAACGGGCAGGTCTTTCATGGTGTGGCTTTCATGGCCGAGCGCCCGGCAGGATCACCGGAAGGTCTCGGGGTTTTGCGGGCGCAGGAAGATCGCCGCCGCGACAAGCGCGAAGACGAGTTCGTAGACTTCCCAGTTGCGGGGCAGGGCGATCACGTACCACATGACCAGCGACCCGATCAGCGCCAGCGCGGCATGGCCGGGGCGGGGCACCGGGATGACCATGCGTTCGGCAATCGCGCGGGCGGGCCGCCAGACCGTATGCAGCAGCGGCAGGACCAGAAGGTAAAGCAGCAGCACCGCCGTCAGGGTGCTGCCGAAGATCACCTTGTTGAGGTTGTATTCGCCGATCTTCATGTTGTGGATGTTGGTCTCGGCGCGTTCGCTGCGCTCGGTGAAGAATTCGCCCGCTTCCCAGCCGAAGACGCGCTGCCCCCAAGAGATTTCTTCGCCCGCCGCGAAGAAGAAGAGGAACGCGTAAAGCCCCATCAGCAGCATGGCCCCGGTCCCGCGCCGCGCCCTGAGACGGCGTGCCTTGCGCAAGAGCAGCACGCAACCGAGCGCGAGGAAGGTGAAGGTCGCCCATTCCACCGGCCCGTCCTCAGCGGCGAACCAGTATTTGAAGGTATGGTGATCGGTGGCGTGGTAATAGACCGTGATCAGCAGCACCAGGACGACGAGCGCCAGAAGCGCCCGTTCGACTGTGATACGCAGCGCGGCGCGGGGATGGTCGGACGATGTGGAAGCGGATGTGGCCATGCCGGATGTCGTGAAACTGTTACCGTTTCGTCATTGATACGACATGCAACCGTTACGCGCCACCCTCGGCGCGCCGTCCTCGTGCGACGGTCAGCGGATCGTGACCCGGAAAACACGAACGGGCGCGCCCTGTTGGGCACGCCCGCCGGTTTTCGGGGCATTTCGCGGCTTCGGGGCGCTCAGCCCTTCTTCAGCACCCGCTGTCCCAGCGTCTCGGCGATCTGCACGGCATTGAGCGCCGCGCCCTTGCGCAGGTTGTCGGAGACGCACCACAGGTTGATGCCGTTATCGATTGTCGGGTCCTGCCGGATACGACTGATGAAGGTGGCGAAATCGCCCACGCATTCGATGGGGGTGACGTAGCCGCCATCCTCGCGCTTGTCGATCACCATGATGCCCGGCGCCTCGCGCAGGATGTCGCGCGCCTCCGCCTCGTCGAGATGGTCCTCGAACTCGATGTTGATCGCTTCGGAGTGACCCACGAAGACCGGCACGCGCACGCAGGTCGCGGTGACCTTGATCGAGGGGTCGACGATCTTTTTCGTCTCGGCGACCATCTTCCATTCTTCCTTGGTCTGGCCGTCCTCGAGGAACACGTCGATATGCGGGATCACGTTGAAGGCGATCTGCTTGGGGTAGACCTTGGCCTCGTAATCGTCGGTGGGGTTGTAGACGGATTTGGTCTGGTCCCAAAGCTCGTCGATGCCGTCCTTGCCCGAGCCCGAGACGGACTGGTAGGTCGAGACCACGACGCGCTTGATCCGGGCGCGGTCATGCAGCGGCTTCAATGCCACCACCATCTGCGCGGTCGAGCAGTTGGGATTGGCGATGATGTTCTTCTTGGCATAGCCCTCGACCGCCTCGGGGTTCACCTCGGGCACCACCAGCGGCACGTCGGGGTCGTAGCGGTAGAGCGACGAGTTGTCGATCACGATGCAGCCCGCCTTGGCCGCCTTGGGCGCGTAAATCTTGGTCGCGTCCGATCCGATGGCGAACAGCGCGATATCCCAGCCGGTGAAATCGAACGTGTCGAGATCCTGCGTCTTCAGAGTTCGGTCGCCGAAGCTCACCTCGGTGCCGAGGGACCGGCGCGAGGCGAGCGCGGCGATCTCGTCGACCGGAAACTCGCGTTCGGCGAGGATGTTGAGCATTTCGCGGCCCACGTTGCCCGTGGCGCCCGCGACGACGACCTTGTAACCCATGATTTTGGCGTGGAGCGGCACGGTTCGCGCCCAGTAGGTGATCGGAACCATCCAAGCCTCTTCAATGGCTTTCTTGTCGATCTTCTGAGCCAATTCCTTGCGCTTCTCCTTGTCGGTCTCCTGTCGCTGTTCGTCGAACCAGGAGTCGATCTCGCGATCGATAACGCCGGCGTAGTTCTGCGGATTGCGATCGACCGAAAGGTGCTTGGACAGCATCTGGGTCGGATCGGGGAGAAAGTTCGAACTCCAATCGATGGTGACATCGAAAGCGCCGTTGGCACGCATTTCGACGAACTTTGCCGTCGGATTGGTGACCATGATCGGATTGAGCCCGCACTGCTTCCACTCGGAGATCAGCCAGATCGCGATCTGATCGTAAGGGTGTGCGACGGCACGGTTTGAGTAGTTGAACTCAAGCCCTTCGTATCCGGCTTCCTTCAGCAGTTGCCTTGCCTGCTCCTTCGCCGCATCCCCGTCCGGACTGAAGCCAGGCAGCTTTTGAAGTTCCTCTTCAGGCATCGCCCATTCTGACGTGGCAAGCAGGTTGCCGGACGGGAAGTCCGAGATGATCGTCAACTTGCTGAGCGCCTCGAGGCCCTTGTAACGATCGATGCACATCGACAGCGCCTGGCGAACGCGCTTGTCCTGAAACGGTTCGAACTGAGAGTTCAGTGTGACCACCGAACCACTCAGCCACGGGCTTTTGGCGAACTTGACCTGGTCACCCATCTGTTCTTCGAGATTGGCCTGCTCAGGCGGCGAAACGCTGCGCCACTCGGCCATGATCTGTCCGCCGGCGAGCGCGGGAACGATGTCCTTGATGCGGTAAGCCACGGTGCCGTCCAGATAGACGTCGTCGTGGTGATAGTTTTCGTATCGCTCGGTGACCCACTTGGAGCCGGGCTCGTGCTCAACGAAAACGAACGGTCCAGTGCCGTTGATATGGTCCTTGTGCCAGTTCCCGGGCCTGTCGATATCCTTCTTGGCATAGATCGGATTATACGAAGAGCCGAAGTTCAGCGTCAGGAAGGCGTCGGGGTTCTTCAGTGTGAAAACGACCGTATAGTCGTCGGGCGTTTCGATCGTGTCGATGCTCTCGAACAGCGGTTTGCGCGCAGAAACCTCGCCTTCGGGCGGATTTCGCAAGCGCTCGTAAGTGGCTTTGACGTCGGCCGACGTGAGCGGTGTACCATCATGAAACTGGACGTCCTGCCGCAGCTTGAAGGTATACACCAAGCCGTCGTCGGTCATTTCCCATTCCTCGGCGAGGTCGCCGACCAGTTCGCAGATTGACTTCGCCTCAAGCTCGGCTTTGCCGGCGATGGCGTTGTTCAGGTTGGTGACATACGCCTGATGGTGCTTCGAGTGGTGGATTTCCATCGTGCGAGCATCGATGTGCGGTTCAAGGGCGTCGTAAGCGTATCCGAGGTCTGGGAGTGTGTGGGCCATGGTAATATGGGGGAGTTTGGTTTGCGTATCGTCGGCCG
>CAJXKX010000078.1 GCA_913055965.1 uncultured Roseovarius sp. | reverse complement strand
CCCGCTGAAACAGCCTGTGGCGCGCTCTGGTCATCGGCGGGTCTGGCCGCTATCTGTGAGGCCCGGCAGCAAGGACACGAGCCACCGATGACCGACTCCTCCCCCGAACGCCGACCGCCCGAGGGCGGTGGCTGGCGGATCATCCGCCGGGTCACCCCCTACCTGTGGAGCGCCGAGGAGCCCTGGGTGCGGCGCCGGGTGGTGCTGGCGCTGGCGCTCCTGCTGGCGGCCAAGCTGGTGGCGGTGGCGACGCCGGTCTTCTACAAGGTGGCGGTCGATGCGCTGGCGGGCGAGGGGCCGAGCCCGGCCTGGGCGCTGGGGGCGGGGGCCATCGGCCTGACCGTCGCCTATGGCATGGCGCGGCTGATGAACGTGGGCTTTCAACAGGCCCGCGACGCGGCCTTCGCGAGGGTCGGGCAGCGGGCGCTGCGCAAGCTCGCGCTCGAGACGTTCCGGCACATCCATGCGCTGTCGCTCAGCTATCACCTGTCGCGGCGCACCGGGGGGCTGAGCCGGATCATCGAGCGCGGGGTGAAGGGGGTGGATTTCCTGCTGCGCTTTCTGCTGTTCTCCATCGCGCCGCTGATCCTCGAACTCCTCATGGTCGGGGTGATCCTCTGGCTCGCCTTCGACATCTGGTATCTCGTCGTGGTGGCGGGGGTGATCGCGGCCTATGTGGCCTTCACCTTCAAGGTGACCGAGTGGCGGGTGAAGCTGCGCCGCGAGATGAACGACCAGGACACCGATGCCAACCAGAAGGCGATCGACAGCCTGCTGAATTACGAGACGGTCAAGTATTTCGGGGCCGAGGGGCTGGAGGCCGCGCGCTACGACCGGGCGATGGCGGGCTACGAGCGCGCCGCGCTGATGACCGCCTATTCGTTGTCCTTCCTCAATTTCGGGCAGTCCTTCCTCATTACCGGCGGGCTGGTGGCCGTGATGGTGATGGCCGCGATGGGGGTGCAGGCGGGCACCATGACGGTGGGCGATTTCGTGATGGTCAACGCCTACATGATCCAGATCACCATGCCGCTCAATTTCCTCGGTACCGTCTATCGCGAGATCCGGCAGGCGCTGGTGGACATGGGCGAGATGTTCGGTCTGCTCGATCAGCCCCCCGACGTGCGCGAGCGCGCGGATGCGCGCCCTCTGGCGGTGGCGGGGGCGCATGTGCGGCTGGAGGATGTGCGCTTCGGCTACGATCCGGATAACCCGATCCTGAGGGGCGTGACGCTCGACGTGCCCGCGGGCCAGACGGTGGCGGTGGTGGGGCCCTCGGGCTCGGGCAAGTCCACCATCGGGCGGCTGCTCTTTCGCTTCTACGACGTGCAGGCGGGACGCATCGCCATCGACGGGCAGGACATCCGCAATGTCACGCTCGACAGCCTGCACGCCGCGATCGGCGTGGTGCCGCAGGACACGGTGCTGTTCAACGACACGATCGGCTACAACATCGGCTACGGGCGCGCGGATGTGAGCCAGGCCGAGATCGAGGAGGCCGCGCGCGCGGCGCAGATTCACGAGTTCATCTCGGGGCTGCCCGAGGGCTATGACACGCAGGTGGGCGAGCGCGGGCTGAAGCTGTCGGGCGGCGAGAAACAGCGGGTGGGGATCGCGCGCACGCTGCTCAAGAATCCGCCGATCCTGCTGCTGGACGAGGCGACGAGCGCGCTCGACACCGGCACCGAGCGCGATATCCAGGATGCGCTGGCCCGTGCCGCCGAGGGGCGCACCGTGATCATGATCGCGCATCGCCTCTCGACGGTGGCGGCGGCGGACCGGATCGTGGTGCTGGAAGCGGGGCGCGTGGCCGAAGATGGCACCCACGCCGACCTGCTGGCGCGTGCCGGGCGCTATGCCGCGCTGTGGCGGCGGCAATCCGAACAGGATGCCGGCGCCGCCGCCTGAGCCTGTCACATGGCGGTTACCTTGCGCGGGTAGGACACCGCTAGATGTGGCGGATTATCTGGGGCTTGTCAGGTCGCTGCCGCGATATATAGTGACTGAGCGGGGGCGTTGAACAGGGGGCCGCCGCAACAGGGGCGCCGGTGGGGGCTTGGCACGCGATGGACGGAGATTTCAGAAGCGAATTCGTGAGAGAGCCCGCCGGGCTGCGGCAGTTTCCGGCACTGGTGCTCAATGCGGATTACCGGCCGCTTTCCTATTATCCGCTGTCGCTCTGGACCTGGCAGGAGGCGATCAAGGCGGTCTGGGCCGACCGGGTGGATATCGTCGCCAATTACGATCACTGGGTGCGCAGTCCGAGTACCGAGATACGCATCCCCTCGGTGATCGTGCTGCGGGACTATGTGAAACCTCAGAAGCGCGTGGCCTTCACGCGCTTCAATCTTTTTCTGAGGGACGAATTCCGCTGCCAGTATTGCGGCGCGCGCGACAACCTGACCTTCGACCACGTCGTGCCGCGCGCACGCGGCGGGCGCACAAGCTGGGAGAATGTCGTGGCCGCGTGCAGCCCCTGCAACCTGCGCAAGGGATCGCGCAGCCTGCGGCAGGCGGGAATGAGCCTGTTTCGGGCCCCGCGCGCGCCGGGCGCGGAGGAATTGCGCAACATGGGGCGCAAGTTTCCGCCGAACCACCTGCACGAAAGCTGGATCGACTTTCTCTACTGGGATGCCGAACTGGAGGCGTGAGGCGCGGCTCCGCCGACATGAAAAAGGCACCTCTGCCGGGTCGGGCAGGGTGCCTTTTTGCGTTGGTGGCCGGTCGGGGCTCAGCCCTGCTTGGCGTCCGCGGGCTTGGCGGCGGGCTGCTGCGCCGGTGCGGAGGATTGCGCGGGTGCGGTTTGCGTGCCGCCCTTGGCACCGGGCTTGTTGCCCGAGAGCGGGTCGTCCTGGCGCTGCACCGAACCCTCGAAATGCGCGCCCGATTCGATGGCGATGGTCTTGTGGATGATGTCGCCCTCGACCCGCGCGGTCGAGGTCAGCCGAACCTTGAGACCGCGCACGCGGCCGACGATGCGCCCGTTCACGACCACGTCATCGGCGATCACCTCGCCCTTGACGGTGGCGCCCTCGCCGACGGTCAGGAGGTGGGCACGGATGTCGCCCTCGATCGTGCCTTCGACCTGGATGTCGCCGGTGGTGCGCAGGTTGCCCACGACGTGCAGGTCCGAGGACAGCACCGATGCGGGCGGTTTTGCCTTGGCGGCGCTGCCGCGATAATCGCCACCGGTGTCGGTGCGCGGGGTGTCGGTGCGGATATCCGCCGTGGCCGGTTTGGTCTCGGCGGGCTTTTGCGCGGGTTCGTTGATCTTGCTCTTAGAAAACATCTCTCGCAGCCTTGATATAGGTCATGGGGTTGATCGCCTTGCCATCCACCCGGACCTCGTAGTGTAGGTGGGTGCCGGTGGAACGTCCAGTATTGCCCATATCACCGATCCGGTCCCCGCGCGAGACCCTTTGGCCCTCGCGCACCCGGATTCGTGACATGTGGGCATAGCGCGTCTCGATACCGAAGGCGTGCTTGATCTTGACGAGTTGGCCATAGCCCGACAGCCAGCCCGCGTGGGTCACGACCCCGTCGGCGGTGGCATGGATGGGTGTGCCGTGCGCGCCCGCGAAATCCGTGCCCGCGTGCAGCCGCCCCCAGCGCATGCCGAAGCCCGAGGTGTAGCGGAACGCGCCACGGACCGGCAGCGCGAGCGGCACCTTGCCCGCGGCGAGACGGTAGAGGTTCAACTCGTCGAGCCGCGTCAGCAGGCGGTTGGCGCGCATTTCCTCTGGAGACAGCGCCGCACCGCGCGTCGAGACCGCGATCGGGGTGAGCGGTCCGCCCTGACCGGAATAGCCCCGCCGCACCGTGTCGATCAGCGTATCGGGATCGAGCCCGGCATTGCGGAACATCTTTTCCAGCGGTTCGACCGAGATCGTCATCGCATCCTCGAGGCGGCTGAAGATCTCGGAATTGCGCTCGTTCACGAGGCGCAGTTCATAGGCCATCTCCTCGGCCTCGCGCAGCGCGTCGCGGGCCTCGGCGAGCGTCTCGTCGCGCTCGCGCGCCGCATCGGCGAGCGCGAGGGTCAGCACGTCCATTTCGGGGGCGGCCACGCCGCCCGGCGCGGTGCCGCCGGCGGGGCCGTTGCCCGTGCCCGCATCGGCGGCGATCCGCGCAAGCTCGCGTTCCGCGGTCTCGCGCTCTGACATGGCGCGGCGCAGGGCACCCTGCACGACCTCGAGCCCGGTCTCGAGCTCGCGCCGGCGGGTCTCGGAGGCGAGAAGTTCCGATTGCATGGCGGAAATCTGCGCGAGCGCGGAGCTGAACCGTTCCTGCGCGGCGACGGCCTCGTGCGCGCGGCGATCGCGCTCGTCTGCCAGCGCGTTCAGCCGCGCCTCGTAGGTCTGCAACTCGCGCTTGGCCTGTTCGCGGAAATTGCCCGCGCCGATGCTGTCCATCACAAGGACCGCGGTGGCGATGATCGTCCAGGCCACGATCACGCACACGCCCGTCGCCGCGATGATCTGGGTGCCGGGGCCCAGCCGGATGAAGCGTGTATCGCTGTCGGATCGCAGAAACACCCGGCGCTCGGGGAAGTGACGTTCGAGAAGCTCGTGCAGTCGGATCGCCAGCGTCGGTCTCAAGGCAGGTCTCTTCCTTCGGTTCCTGTCTGGACCCGTGCTTAGCCAGCAGTGACCGGGTGGGCAAGAAATTTGACCAGTTGCCGCCGGAATCCTCGTGGATTTCCGCCGGGTTGGCGGAAACTTGCCGATGCCGCGGTGTGCCTGTCAACCCTGCGTTGTGGCGGGCTCGGCGAGCGGCCAGTAGAAATCGGGCGGCAGCCCCGCCTCGGCGCGCTTTTCCTCGTTGAAGGGCGGCTTGAGCGCGCCGTGGAAATAGCGGCGCACGAGGTCATGGAACACGTCCCTCGGATCGAGATCGTGGCGGCCGCACAGGAAATGAAACCACTTCGAGCCATAGGCGACGTGGTGCACCTCCTCAGAATAGATCACCTCCATGGCCTCTACGGCATCTGTCTCGCCCGCGCGCCGGAAAATCTCGATCATCCCCGGCGTGACGTCGAGCCCGCGCGCCTCGAGCACCATCGGCACCACGGCGAGGCGTCCCATCAGGTCGTGCGCCGTGTCCTCGGCGGCGCGCCACATTCCGGCATGCGCGGGCAGGGCCCCGTAATGGCTGCCCATCGCTTCAAGACAGTCGCATATCAGGTTGAAATGCTTGGATTCCTCGTCCGCTGCCTTGACCCAGTCGTCGTAGAATCCGGGCGGCATCGGCGTATCGGCGAACCGCGCGATGATGTCCCAGTGCAGATCGACGGCGTTCAATTCGATATGCGCCACCGCGTGCAGCATGGCGATGCGGCCCTGCGCGCTGCCGGGGCGGCGGCGCGGCACGTCGCGCGGGTCGCGCAACTCGGGCCGGTCGGGGCGCGCGGGGCGGTCGGGCGGGGCGGCGCGCCCTACCGGCGGCAGGTCGCCCGCGGCGCGCGCCGCCTGCCATGCCGCCGCGTGCTGCCGCGACAGCGCCGCCTTGGCGCGGCCATCGGCGGTGCCAAGCACCTCGACCGCCATCTCGGCGAGCGGCGTCCCGCTCACAGCGCGCGCACCGCCTCGAGCACCTCCTCGGCATGGCCGGGCACCTTGACCTTGCGCCATTCCCGCGCGATGCGGCCCGCGCCGTCGATCAGGAAGGTCGAGCGCTCGATCCCCATGAACTTCTTGCCATACATGCTCTTTTCCTTCCACACGCCGTAATCCTCGCAGACCGAGCCCTCGGCATCCGACAGGAGCGGCACCGACAGGCCGTGCTTGTCACGGAATTTCTCGTGGCTGGCGACGCTGTCCTTGGAAATGCCGAAGACCGCCGCGCCGGCGGCCTCGAACTCCGCGCGCAGGCCGGAGAATGCCACCGCCTCTTTGGTGCAGCCCGACGTGTCGTCGCGGGGGTAGAAGAACAGCACCACCGGGCCGGGGCGCAGTGCCGAGAGGGTGACGGTCTCGCCGCCGTCGCGCGGCAGGGTGAAATCGGGGGCGGTATCGGTGGGCTCGGACATGGGCACTCCTTCGTGATCCGGCGTGTTATGCTTGTTATGCAGTGATGCCCACCGCATATTAGGGCAAGGCAGGCAAGAATAAAGCCGACAGGCTGGCCCGGGCGCAAGAGGCGGCGCGACAGGACATCGATGAGCGAGCCAGAGACTCAGCAGAGCGACACGTCGCCTCCGGAGAGCGCTCCGGACGGGCAGCGCCCGCGTGCGCCGCGGCGGCACGGCCTGCTGCACCACGTGGGGCAGTTCTGCCTTGGGTGCGCGGCGATGGTTCTGGTGCTGAGCGTGGCGCTGGTCGCGGTGCTGGCGGCGGGGGTGACCGCGCCCGGCTGGCTGCGCGAACAGGCGGCCGGGCGGATCGGCGCGGCGCTGCCCGAGCACCGCCTGAGCTTCGAGGCGCTGTCGGTGGGGCTCGACGGGTCGATGGCGCCGCGGGTCTCGCTTTCGGGTGTGACGCTGGAGGATGCCAGCGGCACGCGGCTTGCCGATCTCGCGGCGCTCGACGTGTCGCTGTCGCGCCGCGCGCTGCTTGGCGGCGAGGTCGCGCTGTCGCGCATCCGGCTCGATGGCGGGCGGCTGATCCTGCGGCGGCGCGCCGACGGGGCGCTGTCCGCGGCGTTCGAGAGCGGTGAGCCGCGCGCGCCCCGCGCCGCGCAGGAAATCCCGTTTCCCGAGCAGATCGCGGCGCTTTTCGAGCGTCCGGTGCTGGCATCCCTGCGGCAGGTCGAGGCGGCCAACCTCAGCCTGCGCTACGAGGATGCCCGCAGCGGCCGCGCCTGGACCGCAGACGGCGGGCAGGCGATGCTGGAGCGGCAGGGCGAGGAGATCACGCTGCGCGGCAATGTCACCGTGCTGGGCGCGCGGGAATATGCCAGTGCGCTCGAGGTCAACTATACCGGCGATCTCGACGGGTCGGAGGCGCGGTTCGGCATCCGGTTCGAGGATGTTCCGGCTGGCGAGCTCGCCGGGCAGTCGCCCGCGCTGGCCTGGCTCGGGGCGTTGCAGGCGCCCATTTCGGGGGCGCTCAGGGCAGCGGTCGGCGCGGACGGGCAACTCGGCCCGCTCAACGCGACGCTGCAGATCGGCGCGGGGGCGCTGCGGCCCAACGAGGCGACGCAGCCGATCCCGTTCCACGCCGCGCGCAGCTATTTCACCTACGATCCGGACCGGCAGCAGATCGATTTCAGCGAGATATCGGTCGAGAGCGATTGGGGCACCGCCCGCGCCGAGGGGCGCGCGCGCCTGCTGGGGATGGAGAGCGGCTGGCCCTCGGCGCTCGAGGCACAGGTGCGCATCGGCGAGATCGCGGCCAATCCCGCCGGGCTCTACCCCGAACCGGTGGTGTTCGAGGGGGCGGCGGCCGATCTGCGGCTCGCTCTCGATCCGTTCCGGCTCGACGTGGGGGATTTCCGCCTGCGCGACCGCGGCGAGGTGTTGCGCGTGTCGGGAGTGGCGCGCGGCCGCGCGGATGGCTGGTCGGTCGATGTGGCGGGACGGATGACCACCATCGCGCCGGAGCGCCTGCTGGAGCTTTGGCCCGCGACGCTCAAGCCCAAGACCCGGACATGGATCGACGAGAACGTGCGCAGCATCGGGTTGCACGACATTCAATTCGGCCTGCGCGCGGTGCCGGAGGCCCCGCCGGAGGTGTTTCTCGGCTTCGATTTCTCCGATCTGACGACCGTCTACGTGGCCGGGGTGCCGCCGATCGAGGCCGCCTCGGGCCGCGCCTCGATCCGCGACAACCGCTTCGTGATCCATGCCGACAAGGGCCATGTTACGGCGGCGCAGGGCGGGCGCGTGGATGTCTCGGGCACCGATTTCATCATTCCCGACCTGCGCATCCGTCGCGGCCCCGCCGAGGCG
>CAJXKX010000077.1 GCA_913055965.1 uncultured Roseovarius sp. | reverse complement strand
GCCGCCGCCCGCGCCCGCCGCCAGCCGGGGGTGGAACTTGGCGCCACCGGCCGCCGCGCCTCGGGCGGGGGCGGCGATCTCGCGCTCGATCTCACGCTCAATTACAGCCTCGACACGCGGGGCGAACGCCGCGCCGCGATCGACGCCGCCCAGGCCCGGCTCGACGCCGCGCTGGCCGAGCGCGACACGCTGCGCCGCGACGTGCGCGAGGCGCTGGCCTTCGTGCGCACCGACCAGACCGCGGGCGAGGCGCGGGTGATCGCCGCGCGGCAGGCCGCGGCCAGCAACGCCGCCAGCGTCGACGCGGCGCGCGAACAGTTCGGCATCGGCCGCCGCAGCATGGTCGACCTGCTGGACGCGCAGCGCGATTACGTGCGTGCCGAGGAAACCCTGATCCGTGCCGAACTCGAGCGCTTCCTCACCGACTACGCGGCGCTCGCGCTCACCGGCGACATTCTCGACCTCTTCGACATCACCCTGCCCGAGCCCGAGCAATGACCACGCCGTCGCCCCGTGTCGTCCCGCTCGACCGCGAGGCGCGCAGCCGCCCCGACGAGACCTCGCCGCTCGAAGCCTGCCTGCTGCACGCCGCCGCCGCGCTCGACCGGCCCATGACCCTCGCCGCGCTGCATGCCGTCCAGAGCTCCGAGGCGACCGGCACGCTCGGCGTGCGCGAGGCGATCACGGCGGCGGAACGCGCCGGCATGCAGGCCGCGTTCGGCGCGCGCCGCCTGCGCGACTTCGACAGCGCGCTCACCCCCGCGATCCTGCTGCTCGAGGGCGAGCGCGCGGTGGTGCTGCACGGGGTCACGCCCGAGGGGCAACTGGCGATCCACGATCCCGCCCTCGGCGAAGGGATCGGAGAGGTCGCCCGCGACGATCTCGAGCCGCTCTATACCGGCTATGCGATCCTGCTGCGGCGCGAGCACCGCGAGGATATCCTCGCCACCACCGAGGGGCGGCGCGGGCACTGGTTCTGGTCGGCGCTCGCCGCCAATCGCTGGTCCTACACGCAGGTGCTGCTGGCCGCGGTGCTGGCGAATTTCCTCGGGCTCACCACGTCGATCTTCATCATGGTGGTCTATGACCGCGTGCTGCCCAACGAAGCGACCGAGTCGCTCATCGCGCTGACCATCGGGGTTGGGATCGCGCTGCTGTTCGATTTCCTGATAAAGAACCTGCGCGCGGGGTTCATCGACCGCGCCGGGCAGCGCGCCGACATGGTGATGGGGCGGCGCATCTTCGATCAACTGCTCGACATGCAGATGCGCGCGCGCAAGGGCTCGACGGGGGCGCTCGCCAGCACCCTGCGCGAGTTCGAGACGCTGCGCGATTTCTTTACCTCGGCCACGCTCGTGGCGGTGGTCGATCTGCCCTTCATCCTGCTGTTCATCGGCGTGATCTGGAT
This sequence comes from uncultured Roseovarius sp., assembly GCA_913055965.1. Classification (GTDB taxonomy): domain Bacteria; phylum Pseudomonadota; class Alphaproteobacteria; order Rhodobacterales; family Rhodobacteraceae; genus Roseovarius. Next base: position 6,505 of record CAJXKX010000077.1, on the reverse strand, counting down.
GATCGGCGGGCCGTTGGCGCTTGTCCCTGCCATCGCGGTGCCTTTGGTGCTGATCGTCGGGCTCGCGGTGCAGCCAGTGCTGGCGCGGCTCGCCGAACAGAGCTTCAAGGACGGTCAGTCGAAACAGGGCGTGCTGGTCGAGACGGTCTCGGGGCTGGAGACGATCAAGGCCACCGGCGCCGCGCGCCGCATGCGCGCCCGCTGGGAGGATGCCATCGCCCGGCAATCCGAGCACGGCGCCCGCGCCCGCGGCGTCACGCAACTGGCGATGAACGCCACCAGCTTCACCCAGCAGAGCGCGCAGGTGATGATCGTCTTCTACGGCGTCTTCCTGATCACCGCGGGCGAGGTCAGCATGGGCGCGCTCATCGCCAGCGTGATCCTGACCGGGCGCGCGCTGGCCCCGCTTGCACAGCTGGCGCAGACGCTGACCCGCCTCAACCAGGCGCGCAGCTCCTACCGCAGCCTCGACGCGCTGATGCGCGCCGACAGCGAGCGCCCCGAGGGCCGCCACTGGCTCAGCCGCCCGCGGCTCGACGGGCGGATCCGCTTCGACGACGTGCATTTCAGCTATCCCGACCAGACCGTCGCGGCGCTCAAGGGGGTGAGCTTCACTATCGAGCCGGGCGAGAGGGTCGCCATACTGGGCCGTATCGGATCGGGCAAGAGCACCGTCGCGCGCCTGCTTCTGGGGCTCTACGCCCCGGACAAGGGCGCGGTGCTGGTGGACGATACCGATATCCGCCAGATCGATCCGGGCGACCTGCGGCGCAATATCGGATCGGTCCTGCAGGATGTGTGGCTGTTTTCCGGCACCGTGCGCGAGAACATCGCCATCGGTGCCCGCCGCCCGCGCGATGCCGACATTCTCGAGGCCGCGCGCATCGCGGGCGTCGAGGATTTCGTCGCCCGTCACCCTTCGGGCTATGACCTGATGCTCGCCGAGCGCGGCGAGGGGCTCTCGGGCGGGCAGAAACAGGCGATCACGCTGGCGCGCGCACTGGTGGGCCAGCCGCCCGTTCTGCTGCTCGACGAGCCGACCAGCGCGATGGACGTGCAGAACGAGCGCGACGTGATCGCGCGGCTCAGGGGCGAGGCCGAGGGGCGTACGCTGATCGTGATCACCCACCGCACCAGCCTGCTCGACCTCGTGGACCGGGTGATCGTGATCGAGGACGGGCGCGTCGGGGCCGATGGCGACAAGTCGATCCTGTCGCGCGCCACGCGGCAGGCCGCAGGGGGCAAGGATGGCGCGTGACCACGATCTCGACCGGCTGGCGCGCGAGATGCGCGGGCGCTCGGCGCTGCGCGGCTCGATCCTGCTGTTCACCATCCTCGCCTTTCTGCTTGTTGCGGTGATCTGGGCCGCCCGCACCGAGATCGACGACGTCACCCGCGCCGACGGGCGCATCGTGCCCTCGGCCTCGGTGCAGGTGATCGAGGCGGCCGAGCCGGGCGTGCTGCAGGCGCTGCATGTGCGCGAAGGACAGGTCGTCGAAATGGGCGACCTGCTGATGGAGCTTGACGGCACCCTGCTCGACAGCCAGCTCGATCAGGAGCAGCAGCGCGCCTTTGGCCTGATGGCCCGGATCGAGCGTCTGCAGGCGGAAATCGACGGGGTCGATCTTGCCTTCAGCCCCGATCTGGTGGCCCGCGCGGCGGATGTGGTGCGCTCCGAGACGGCGCTCTATCGGGGCCGGCAGGCCGAGTTGCGGGCCGAGATCGACATTCTCGAACGCCAGCGCCTGCAGCGGCGGCAGGAATACGAGGAAGGGCTGGTGGACCGGCAGACCGCCCGGGAAACCCTCGCCGTGCTCACCGAAGAGCGCGACATGATGGAGCCGCTGGTCGAGCGCGGGATGGAGCCCGCCACCACCCTCCTGTCGCTGCGCCGCTCCGAGGCGGAATGGCGCGGGCGCGAGGTGCGGGCGCGCGCCTCGCTCACCCGGCTGCAATCGGCGCTCGACGAGATCGACGACCGGATCGCCGCGCAGCGCAGCCGCTTCCGCAGCGCCGCGCTCACCGATCTGGCCACCGCCACGGCAGAACTTGCGGCGCTGAAACCGGCGCTTCCGGCGCTGCAGCGCCGCGCCGCGCGCGCACGCCTGCACGCCCCCGTGCGCGGCATCGTCAACCGCATCCACAGCCCCACCGTCGGCGCGCTGGCGCGCCCCGGCGAGGAACTGATCGAGATCGTCCCGCTCGACGATACGCTTCTGGTCGAGGCTTATGTGCGCCCCGACGACATCGCCTTTCTCTACCCCGGCCAGCCCGTCAAGGTGACGATCACCGCCTATGACGCCTCGCGCTACGGCAGCCTCTCGGGCGAGATCGTGCGCATCGGGGCCGACACGATCACCCGCTCCGAGCGCAGCGAGGAAGAGGTGTTCGTCGTGGAGATCCGCACCACCGACACGATCCTCGACGCCGATGGCGTCGAGGTCGAGATCATGCCCGGCATGGTCGCGCAGGCCGATATCCTCGCGGGCCGCAAGACCGTGCTCGACTACATCCTGCGCCCCGTCGTCCGGGTCAAGGAACGCGCGCTGCGCGACTGAACAGGGATGCGCCTACTCCATCGGCATCAGCGCGCGGATGCCATACATCCCGTCGGGGCCTTTCTCGAGCATCATCATCACCGTGTCGCCCGGCGCGACCTCACCCGTTTCGGCCCCGTCGAGCAGGGTCATGTCCATGGTCATGGCGGGCCAGCCGATATCGGGGATCGGGCCGTGGCTGACATTTGCCATGCCGTCCGACAGGCTGTTGAGCGTGGCCTCGGCATGAATGCCATCGGACATTGCGGAATGATCGCCCATGGTCATGTCATGGCCGCTCATGTTGGCCTGCGCCAGCGCGGCGGGGGCCGTCAGGGCGGCGAGGGCGAGAGCGAGGGTCAGGTTGCGCATGGTATCCTCCATATCTGAGCGCGAAGGGCGCGGCCCGGTCATTCACCGGGCTGCGGGGTGGAAAAGGGGCGGACGGGCTGTAATGCCTGCCGGTTGATGCGGGCAAGCGCGAGCCGCTTCCAGATGACGAAGACTGCCGGAATGACGAAAAGCGTGAGCAGCGTCGCGGTGGCCATGCCGCCGATCATCGGCGCGGCGATGCGGCTCATCACCTCTGACCCTGTGGCGTCGCCATACATGATCGGAATGAGCCCGGCAAAGATCGTGGCGACGGTCATCAACTTGGGGCGCAGCCGCAACAGCGCACCGTCAAAGACCGCGTGCTCGATATCGTCGCGAGTGACGGCGCGGCCCTCGTCCTTGGCGGCCAGCACGCGCCGCTCCCAGGCGAGGTTGAGATAGAGCAGCATCACGATGGCGGTTTCCACCGCCACACCGGCAAGCGCGATGAACCCCACCAGCACCGCGACCGAGACCGCGTAGCCCAGGCTCCAGATCAGCCACACCCCGCCCGCCAGGGCCACCGGCAGCGCCAGCAGGATGATCGCCACCTCCGTCACCCGGTTGAAGGCGAGAAACAGCATCAGCGTGATGATCAGCAGGGTCGCGGGCGCGACCATGCTCAGCCGCGCCTGCACCCGTTCGACATATTCGTATTGCCCCGCCCATGTCAGCGAATAGCCCGGCGGCAGATCGACCGTTTCGGCCACCACGGCGCGCGCCTCCTCGACATAGCCGCCAAGGTCGCGCCCGGCGATGTCGATGAACACGAACCCGGTGCGCCGCGCGTTCTCAGACCGGATCATGCCCGGACCGTCCACCAGCCGCACCCCGGCCACCGCGCCCAGCGGGATATGCGCGCCCGACGGCGTGACCATCGGCAGATCGGCCAGCCGGTCGGGGCTGTCGCGCCAGTCGCGCGGATAGCGCAGGTTGATCGGAAAGCGTTCCAGCCCCTCGACGGATTCCGAGAGGGTCTGCCCGCCAATGGCGGTCTGCACCACCTGCTGCACATCCGCGATCGACAGGCCATAGCGCGCCGCCGCCATCCGGTCGATGTCGATCTCGACAAAGCGCCCGCCCACGGGCCGCTCGGCATAGGCCGAACTTGTGCCGGGGATACCCGCCACCGCGCGTTCGACCGCAACGCCGATCTCGCCGATCACGTCCAGATCGGCCCCGGATATTTTCACCCCCACCGGGGTCTTGATCCCCGTGGCCAGCATGTCGATCCGGTTCTTGATCGGCTGAATCCACACGTTCGTCACGCCCGGCACCTGCACGCGGGCATCCAGTTCGTTGCGGATATCCTCCATCGTGACCCCCTCGCGCCAGTTTTCGCGCGGCTTGAGCTGCACGGTGGTCTCGATCATGGTCAGCGGTGCAGGGTCCGTGGCCGTCTCGGCGCGGCCCAGCTTGCCATGCACGGTGGCGACCTCGGGCACCTGCGCGATCATCCGGTTGGTCTGTTGCAGCACCTCGCGCGCCTTGCCGATGGACACGCCGGGATAGAGCGACGGCATGTATAGGAAATCGCCCTCGTTCAGGTCCGGCATGAACTCGGTCCCCAGCCGCTGCGCCGGATACCACATCGAGCCGACGAGCACCCCCGCCAGCAGCACCGTGGCCCAGGGCCAGGCCACCGCCGCATCGAGGAACGGACGGTAGAGCCATTGCGTGACCACGTTGAGCGGATTGCGCCGTTCCGGCACGATCCGCCCCCGGATCAGGTAGCCCATCAGCACCGGCACCAGCGTCACCGACAGAATCGCCGCCGCTGCCATGGCATAGGTCTTGGTGAAGGCAAGCGGCTTGAACAGCCGCCCCTCCTGCGCCTCCAGCACGAAGACCGGCAGGAAGCTGACGGTGATGATCGCCAATGAGTAGAACAGCGCCGGGCCCCCCTCGGCCGCCGCCGCGCCCGCCGCGCGCCATCGCTCTTCGGCGTTCAGCCGTCTGCCCTCCATCTTGCGATGCATCGCCTCGATCATCACGATGGCCGCATCCACCATCGCGCCGATGGCGATGGCGATGCCGCCCAGCGACATGATGTTGGCGTTGATCCCCTGAAGCCGCATGAAGGCGAACGCGGCCAGCACGCCGAGGGGCAGGAACAGCACGATCACCAGCGACGAGCGCAGGTGCAGCAGGAATGCGCCGCAGACCAGAACGACGACGATGAATTCCTCGGTCAGCTTCTTTTGCAGGTTGTCGATGGCCCGCTCGATCACGCCCGAGCGGTCATAGGTGGTGACGATCTCAACCCCCTCGGGCAGCGAAGCGCGCAGGGTGTCGAGCTTTTGCTCGACCGCCTGAATCGTCGCCAGCGCATTCTCGCCCCAGCGCATGATGACGACGCCGCCCACCGCATCGCCGATCCCGTCGAACTCGCCCACGCCCCGGCGCATCTGCGGCCCCAGCCGGATTTCGGCCACGTCGCCGAGGGTGAGCGCCGCGCCGCGTTCGTTCACCCGCAGCGGGATCTGCGCCAGGTCGTCGACTCCGTCCACATAGCCCGTCGCGCGCACCATGTATTCGGCCTCGGCCATCTCGATCACGCTGCCGCCGGTTTCGGAATTGGCCTCCGCGATGGCGGCGCGCAACGTGCTGAGGGGAATGCCGAAGGCGCGCAGCTTGCCCGGATCCACCACCACCTGATATTGCCGGACCATGCCGCCTATGGTCGCCACCTCCGACACGCCCTCGACCGTCTGCAGCTCGAATTTCAGGAACCAGTCCTGAAGGCTGCGCAATTGCGACAGGTCGTGCCCGCCGGTGCGGTCGATCAGCACGTATTGATAGATCCAGCCGACACCCGTCGCATCCGGGCCAAGCTCGGGGCTGACACCGCGCGGCAATTGCGATTGCACCTGCGCGAGATATTCCAGCACCCGCGACCGCGCCCAGTAGAGATCGGTGCCATCCTCGAACACGACATAGACGAAGCTGTCGCCAAAGAAGGAAAAACCGCGCACATCGACCGCGCCGGGCACGGCCAGCATGGCGGTGGCGATGGGATAGGTCACCTGATCCTCCACCACCTGCGGCGCCTGCCCTGCATAGGGGGTCTTGATGATCACCTGCACGTCGGACAGATCGGGGATCGCATCGACGGGCGTCGTGCGCAGCGCGGTCACGCCCCCCGCCGCCAGCATCAGCGCCAGCACGATCACGATGAAGCGGTTGGCCAGCGACCAGCGGATCAGCGCGGGGATCATTGGGTGGGCTCCTGCGTGCCCAGCACGCGGAGCGAGAAATCCGCGCCCTGCGCCAATTCGATCACCGTCTCGCGCCCGATGGGCAGCGTCGCGGGGTCGAGCCCCGCGGCCAGCGCGAAATCCATCGTCATGCCGGGCATGCCGATGGCCGCGATGGGACCGTGGGTGATATTGGCCATGCCCGCCGAAATGCTGTTGATCGTGCCGGTCACGGTGATCGGCGCCGGGTTCTGGCCTGGCGGCTGGGTCGCCCCTGCCGGATTGGTGCAGGTCGCGGTGACCCCGCCCTGCGCCGTCACCGACACGACGACGTCGCCTTCGCCGAGCCCGGCGAGCGAGCCGCTGGACGACAGGGTCAGCCCGTTGTCGACGAAGCTC
>CAJXKX010000076.1 GCA_913055965.1 uncultured Roseovarius sp. | reverse complement strand
TGGAATGCCCGCACGGCCCACGGCCGACCCGGCGAAGAAAGATCTGAGATGACGACCGAGAACAAGGCGGTATTCACCAGTGGCAGCATCATGCGCCATGTCACGGTATCGTCCTTCACCGCAAGTATCGGGCTGATGGCGATCTACGCGGTCGATCTCATAGACCTCGTCTTCATCTCGATGCTCGGATACGAGGTGCTGGCCGCCGCCGCTGGCTATGCCAGCGCGCTGATGTTCTTCACCAGCGCCATCAATATCGGGATATCGGTGGCGGCAGGCGTGCTGGCCTCGCGCTCGATCGGCTCGGACGATAAGCTCGAGGCGCGTGAATACGCCACCAGCACGGCGATGTTCGTCGCGATGACCGGGGTCGTCCTGCCGCTCATTCTGCTGCCGAACATCGATTTCTTCGTGGGGCTTCTGGGGGCCAAGGGCGAGGTGGCCGAACTGGCGGCGACCTATCTTTGGATCATCATTCCCTTTACCTGGGTGTCGGGGCTGTCGATGGTGGCGGTCTCGGTCCTGCGGGGCTATGGCGAACACCGGATGGCGATGTACCCGTCGCTTTGCGGAGCGCTGACCAACGCGATTCTCGACCCGATCCTGATCTTCGGCCTGAGCATGGGCATGCAGGGCGCGGCCTGGGCGACGGTGGCGGCGCGCTTCGTGACCCTGGGCATCGCCCTCTACCCGGCGATTCGGCGGCACAACGCCTTCGTTCAGCCCAAATTCAGGCTGCTCTGGCGGGATATCAGGCTGGTGACGGGCGTGGCCTTTCCCGCCCTGATGGCCAATGTCGCCACGCCGATCGGCACCGCCATCGTGACGCGCGAGATGTCGAAATTCGGGCCCGAGGCGATTGCCGGGATGGCGGTGATCGGGCGGCTGACGCCGGTTGCGTTCTCGGTCATCTGGGCGCTTTCGGGGGCGATAGGGCCGATCATCGGCCAGAATTTCGGCGCCGGGAACATGGAGAGGGTCAAGCGGGCCTATCTCGATGCGCTCAAGTTCGTCGCGATCTACGTGGCGTTCATCACCGTGATCCTGTTCGTGTTCAGGGGGCCGATCGCCGCGCTCTTCGGGGCCGAGAACCTGACCCGCTCGCTGATCTTCCTGTTCTGCTTTCCGCTGGCGCTGGCGTCGTTCTTCAACGGCGCGATGTTCGTCGCTGCCGCCTCGTTCAACACGCTGGGCCGCCCGTCCTATTCCACCTGGCTGGGCTGGGGGCACAACACGCTGGGCACCTGGCCCTTCGCCGTTGCCGGCGGCATGCTGATCGGGGCGCCGGGGGTTCTGATCGGGCAGGCGCTGGGCAGCATCGTCTTTGCGACAATCGCGATGTGGGTGGGGTGGCGGCTGATCCAGAACCCGCCGGACAACCATTTCAAGCACCGTCACCATCATCCCGTGTTCGGTCATGGAAGCCTGATCGCGCACACGCTGCAAAAGCATGTGGGGCACCAGTAATCGCGGTGCTGGCGGCGCTGACGGCTTGCCCGGACGGGGGATGACGGGCCGCTTTCCTGCGGTGCCTGCCCGGGATGCGGGCAGGGTGCCGGCCGATGCCTGTGCGCAAGGCCCCGGGTTGTGTATTGTGCCTCGCGAAACTGTTACCGATGCCGCATTGTCTTGCCCGGCGCGTGAATCGCCCCCGAGCGCGCCCGGCTCATCAGGAGATCAGGCCAATGGAATTCCTCACCTCACACCAGTTCATCGAGGCCGTCGGCTGGCTCGCCGCCGTCTCGAAGCTGGCCACCTTCGCGATGCATTCCATGATCCCGCTGCGGATACTCGCGATGGTGTCCTCCGTCTGCTTCATCGTCTACAGCGGCATGTTCCAGCTCTGGCCGCTGCTGGTGATCGAGATCGTGCTGCTGCCGATCAACGCCTACCGCCTGTATGAAATCGTCGCGCTGCGCAGGCTGGTCACGCATATGACCGACGAGTCGGAGCCCGATTTCTCGGCCGCGATGGCCTATGGCAAGAAACGGGTGATCGAGGCGGGCAACGTGATCTTCAACAAGGGCGACCCGGTCGACAGCCTGTATTACCTGGCCGAGGGGTGCGTCGAGGTCGAGGATCAGAACGTGACCGTGCCCGCGGGCAAGATTTTCGGCGAGATGGCGTTCTTCAACGCCAGCGCCGTGCGCTCGGCGACGGTCCGGTGCCTCGAGGATACGGTCGTCTACGAACTCGACGAGAAGCGGTTCACCCGCCTGCAATACGAAGACCCCAAATTCGCCATGGCGGTGATGCGCACCGTCACCAAGCGGCTTGTCGCCAACGCGGCCCAGCCGCAGGCGACATGATCCGCGAGGCAGCGCGAGGCAGGGCGGGTCGGCGCGCTCTCAGGCCTTGATGCGCGTCATCTCCGGGTCATAGAGCGGCGCGAGCGTCACCTCGGCGGGGAAGCGCTCTGTCGCGACCTCGAGCTCGTAGCGGCCCGACAGCACGTAATCGCGGTCCACGCCCCCGGGATCGCGCACGTAGCCCATGCCGATGCTCCGGCCCAGGGTATGGCCGTAACCGCCCGAACTCAGCCAGCCGCAGCGCACGCCGTCGCGATAGATCGTCTCGCGCCCCGACAGGATCACCCCGGGATCGGTGGTGAAGGTGGCGAGCATTTTCTTCACGCCGGTCTCGCGCTGCGCCTGCACCGCGGCGCGGCCCTTGAAATCGATGTTGCTGCGCAGCTTGACCGCCCATCCCAGCCCGGCCTCGTCGGGCGTGTGATCGGGCCCGATATCCGCCCCCCAGGCACGATAGCCTTTTTCCAGCCGCAGGGTCTCGATCGCGCGGTAGCCGGCATTGCGCAGCCCGTGCGCGGCCCCCGCCGCCTGCAGGGCGTCGTGCACGGTGCAGGCGTATTCCGCGGGCAGGTGCAATTCCCAGCCCTGCTCGCCCACATAGGTGATCCGCAGCGCCAGCACGGGACAGCCCGCGATGCCGATCCGCCGCGCCGTGGCAAAGGGAAAGCCCGCGTTCGACACGTCGTCACGGGTGACGGCGGCGAGGATATCGCGGGCCTTCGGGCCAAAGAGCGACAGCACGCTGTTCGACGAGGTCACATCGACAAGCTGCGCGTTCATCCCGGCGGGGATGTTGCGCGCGATCCAGTCGAAATCATGCGTGGCGAAGCCGGTGCCGGTGACGATGTAGTATTCGTCGGGCGCGGTGCGCACGCAGGTGAGATCGCATTCGATCCCGCCCCGGTCGTTGAGCATCTGGGTATAGATCACCCGCCCCACCGGCCGGTCCACGCGGTTGGCGGCGATCCATCCCAGCGCGGCCTCGGCATCGGGGCCCTTGAGGATGAACTTGGCAAACGACGTCTGGTCGAACAGTGCCGCCGACTCGCGCGCGGCGCGGTGTTCGCGGCCCACCGGCTCGTGCCAGTTCGGCCGCGCGAACGTGTAGATGTCGCGGGCGTCCTCGCCCGGCCCGGCGAACCAGTTGGGCCGCTCCCAGCCCAGTTTCTCGCCGAACACCGCGCCCGCGGCCTTCAGCTTGTCGTAGAGCGGCGAGCGGCGGCAGGGCCGTCCGCTCTCGTGCTCTTCCGACGGCCAGGCCATGGTGTAGTGCTTGCCGTAGGCTTCCAGCGTCCGGGTGCGCACCCAGTCGGTATCGGTATGCGGGCGGCCGAAGCGGCGGATATCCACCGGCCAGAGATCGTAGGGCGGCGCGCCCTTGTCCACCCATTCCGCAAGCGCCATGCCCGCGCCGCCGCCCGCGGCGATGCCGAAGGCGTTGAACCCCGCCCCGACAAAGACGTTGCGAATCTCGGGCGCCTCGCCGAGGATGAAATTGCCGTCGGGGGTAAAGCTTTCGGGGCCGTTGATGAGCTGCTTGATCCCCGCCTCCCGCAGCTTGGGGACGCGCGGCAGCGCGAGATCCACAAGCTGTTCGAAATGGTCGAAATTCGACTCGAGCAGGCGAAAGTCGAACGGGTGCGGAATGCCGCCGGTGGCCCAGGGGATCGGGTTCTGCTCGTAGCCGCCCATCACCAGCCCGCCGACCTCTTCCTTGTAATAGGTCAGCCGGTCCGGATCGCGCAGCGTCGGCAGGGTGGAGGGCACGCCGAACGGCTCTGTCACCATGTACTGATGCTCGACCGAGACCAGCGGCACGGTGACGCCGATCGTCCTTGCGAGCGCGCGCGTCCATTGCCCGCAGCACAGGACCAGCTTTTCGCAGGTCACCGCGCCTTGCGCGGTCTCGATACCGGTCAGCCTGCCGCCCTCGGTGAGGATCGCCGTGACCGCGCAGTCCTCGACGATCTGCGCGCCGTGCTTCCGCGCGCCCTTCGCCAGCGCCTGCGCGATGTCCGAGGGGTTGGCCTGCCCGTCGGTCGGCAGGAAGGCCGCGCCCACCACGTCGCCGATATCCATCAGCGGCCAGAGATCCTGCGCCTCCTGCGGGCCGAGCAATTGCATGTCCAGCCCGAAGCTGTGCGCGGTCGTGGCCTGCCGTTTCACCTCGGTCCAGCGTTCGGCGTTGCAGGCCAGCCGCAGCCCGCCGTTCATCTTCCAGCCGGTGGCAAGGCCGGTCTCGGCCTCGAGCCGGTCGTAGAGATCGATGGAGTAGCCCAGAAGCTGGGTGATGTTGGCGTTCGAGCGCAGTTGCCCGACCAGCCCCGCGGCGTGCCAGGTGGAGCCGGAGGTCAGTTTCGCCTGCTCGATCAGAAGCACCTCGCGGCCCGCCGCCGCCAGGTGATAGGCGGTCGAGCAGCCGATGATGCCGCCGCCGACGATGACGATTTTCGATGACGAGGGAAGGGTCATGGCATCCTCAACTGTTGCGGAAATCGGCGAGCGCGGCGTCCAGCCTGCCCATGTAGTCTGCGGTGTAGGCGGCATAGTCGAAATCCAGTTCGGAATGGATTTCCGAGGTCATGGACCAAAGCACCTCGCGCAGCAGCGAGACGCATTTCATCGCCTGGTAGGGGCGCCAGTGCCGGTCTGGCGGGCTCTCGAAATACTGTTCCAGCATGGCGCGCTCCTGCGCCTCGGACAGGCCGTTATTGCCCGCCAGCCCGGCGAGATCGAACAGCGGCGTGTTGACGCCGCCGTATTCCCAGTCGATCAGCCACAGCCGCGTGCCGTCGTCGAGGATGTTGGCGGCCAGAAGATCGTTGTGGCCGATCACGAGATCGACCGGTCCCGCCGCCCGCTCGAGCGCGCGCGCCTCGTCGAGCAGACGCGGCAGCGTGGCGGCGTGCGGGCTTGCGTCGGCCTCCAGCCGGCTGGCATAGCTGCGGATTACCTGGAACGGCCAGAAGGCCAGTACCGGCGTGACGAGATGCGCGCCGAGGTCGCGATGCGCCCGCGCGACGAGGCTCACGATCCGCGGCAGGTTCGCGGGGTCGCGCACATCGGCCTCGCCGAACGTCTGTGCCGCGATATGCTCCAGCACCAGCACGCCCGGCTCGTGATGCACCACCGCCGGAGACACCCCGGCAGCCTCGGCGGCGCGGCTGAGCGCCAGTTCGTTCCAGCGCATGACGCCGTGTTCGGGGATGTCGGCTCCCAGCCGCACGACGAAGGCACGGTCGCCGTCGCGGACCCGCAGGTTGATGTTGGTGATCCCGCCGCCGAGAATCTCGATCTCCTCGGGGGCGCGAAAGCAGCTGAGCGCGGCAGCGCGGTCGGTCGGGTCCATCAGGCAAGCCCCAGGCGTTTGCGCTGTCCCTCGGCCAGCGCGTTGACGATCCGGTCGGCGATGATCGCGATGCAGGCGACCCCCAGACCGGCGACGATACCCTGCCCGGCATTGGCCTTGGTCAGGGCGATATAGACCTCCTGTCCGAGATCGCGCGTGCCCACCAGCGCGGTGATCACCAGCATCGACAACGCCAGCATGATCGTCTGGTTGAGCCCCAGCAGAAGCTGCGGCGTGGCCAGCGGCAGCTTGATCCGCCACAGCAGTTGCGCGCGGGTGCAACCGGCCATCCGTCCGGCCTCGAGCAGCGGTTCGGGCACGTCGCGCACGCCATGCGCCGCGTAGCGCACGGCGGGGGCGAGGGCGTAGAGGATGACCGCGATCATCGCGCTGAAATCGCCTACGCGGAACAGCATGACGACCGGGATAAGGTAGACGAAGGAGGGCAGCGTCTGAAGCGTGTCCATCAGCCCCAGGATCACGCGGCCAGCGCGCGGCCTTTCGGCCGCCAGGATGCCCAGCGGGATGCCGATCAGCGTGGCGATCACCACCGATACCCCGCACAGGTAGACCGTGACCATCGCCTTGCCCCAAAGCCCGCTGGCGGCGATGAAGCCGCTGAGCAGCATCGCGAGCAGCCCCAGCGGCCAGCCGCCCACCCGCCACGCGATCAGCCCCGTTGCGACGATGCCCCATCCCCAGGGAATGCCGCCGAAAAACTGCTTCACCGGCAGCAGGACCCAGGTCAGGACGACGGTCTTGGCAGCCTCGAAGGTGTCGAAGAAATTGACGTTGATCCATTCCATCGCGTCCGACCAGAACGGCCCGGTGGTGACGGTCAGCGCCTCGGGATAGGTCTGGACCGCGGGCACCGCTTGCCCGAGGAGGAACGTCCCGGCGATCACGAGGAAAGCGGTCCCCGACCAGGGATGCCGCTGCAGCAGGTTGCCCGCGGGCGCGTGCCGCCGGTTGCGCCGGGCAAAGGCCTGGCTGGCGCGGTCGAGCGCGATGGCCATCACCACGATCGCCAGCCCCGCCTCGATCCCGCCGCCGATATCGAGCTTGCGCAGCGAGGCCAGCACGTCGAAGCCCAGCCCGCCCGCGCCGATCATCGAGGCGATGATCACCATGTTGAGCGTCAGCATGATCACCTGATTGACCCCGACCATCAGCGTCGGCACCGCCGAAGGCACCAGCACCTTCCACATCATCTGGCGGCGGGTGCAGCCCGCCATCCGGCCCGCCTCGAGGATTTCGGGCGCCACGCCGTGCAGCGCCATCGTCGTCACCCGCACCATCGGCGGCATCGCGTAGATCACCGTCGCCACCAGCGCCGCCACCGGGCCGAAGCCGAACAGGATCAGGATCGGCACGAGATAGGCAAAGACCGGAACCGTCTGCATCAGGTCCAGCAGCGGCCGCAGCAGCCGCTCGAACCAGGGGGCGCGATAGGCGGCGATCCCCAGCGCCAGCCCGCCCGACGCCCCGATCGGCACCGCGATCAGCACCGAGGCGAGCGTCACCATCGCGCTTTCCCATTGGCCGAACACCGCGAGATAGGCAAAGCACGCGCCGACCAGCGCGGCGAGCCGCCAGTCGCGCGCGTAATGGCCGATGGCCATCGCGGTGGCGATCACCGCGATCCAGCTGAGCGGCGGGGCGATCTGCACGGCCTCGTCGCCCAGCCCGCGCTGGAAACCCTCGATCAGCAGGTCGCGCAGGATCTGGTAGGGCCCCTCGATCGCCGCGGCGATCGCCCGAGTCAGGTCACGGAAGGTGAACAGGACGAAATGCGCGCTGCCTACCAGCCAGTCGAGAAATTCGCTGATCCGGGCATCGAGCGCCAGTTCGTACTGCGCGGGAAAACGGATGATCCAGCGCGCGTCCAGCGCCTTGTAGAGCTGGAAAGACCAGGTCGACAGCGCCCAGGTCGCGGCCAGTAGCGCGGCCCAGAACAGAGCACCGCGGTTGAGCAGCCGCGCCATCAGCGCCGCCCCACGAGCACGTCGATCACCGCGCGCCGGTCGATCTGTCCGATCGCCGTGCCGTCGCGGATCACGCGGTGCGGCAGGTCGGCGACCTCGACCTGCGCGGCGAGGGCACCATCCTCGGTGCCCGCCAGAAGGGCCGCAACGACCTCAAGCTCGCGTCCCTGCGCACGCACCGCGAGTGGGTCGACACCGCCCGCGAGGTCGCCTTCGAGCTGGTCGACTCGCCGGACGGCCCGCCCGAGGCCCTGGCCGACGAGGTCCGCCTCTTCCTCGACGAGGAGGAAGAGGCGTTCCTGTTCAAG
>CAJXKX010000075.1 GCA_913055965.1 uncultured Roseovarius sp. | reverse complement strand
CGAGAATTATTAAATTCAGATTCAGATGGAAGAACATTATGGTCCTTCCTCTGCTCTTAATTACTTCACGGGCTTTCGCACTGGAAATACATGAAATTCGCTGGTCATTCCAGGACCGTCCTGTAGCTTATCATTTTAACCCTGTTACTTTTCTGATTGAAAATAATCAGGAATCTCCATTTGAAGGGGAGTTGCGCTTTCAACCGGAGTCATTTCGGGAACAGCCGATCGGCTTGGCGATCTGCGCCAGCTGCAGGTTCTCCTCCACCGTCAGCCCCGGTATGATCCGGCGGTCTTCCGGCACGAGTTGCAGCCCGGCGCGCGCCGCCTCGAGATCGGCCCCGGCAGAGAATACCTTGCCCGCCCCTGTCAGGATCAGCGCGCGCGCCTCGGACTGCGCCGCTTCGGCGATATCGGCGAGTTCGGTCAGCATCGCCTCGGTCAGCGCGTTTGCCTTGTCGGGACGGTCGAGCGTGACGGTCCAGAGCCCCTCGGCCCGGTCGAGCGCGATCATGCGAGGCCCACCCGGCGGCGAATCTCCGGATCGCGCAGCGAAATCTCCTGCCCGGCATAATCCGCGGCCTCGGGGCCGCACATCCACAACAGCGCCCGCGCGGGCCAGTCGGCGGGGATATGCTCGGACCAGTCGAGCGCGGCCACCGCGTTGACGCCGCTCGCCTTGATCTCGCGCTGCATGTCGGTGGCCACCGTGCCCGGCGACAGGCCCATGACCCGCACGCCCGCGCCGCGCGCCTCGAGATCGGCGCTGCGGGTGAGCATGGCCGCGCCCGCCTTGGAGGCGCAATAGGCGCTCCAGCCCTCGAGCGCGTTGTGCGCGGCCCCGGAACTGACGGTGATGATCGTGCCCGCGCCGCGATCCATCATGCCCGGCAGCGCCGCGCGCATGCCGTTGAAAACGCCCTTGAGATTGATGTCGATGGCGTGACCCCAGGCGTCGGGATCGGCCTCGGCCAGCATCGAGATGGGCGAGATCACCCCGGCGTTGTTGATCAGCACGTCAAGCTGACCGAAGGCGGTGTGGCAGGCCGCGACCGCCGCCTCCATTTCCCAGTAGCGGCTGACGTCGCAGGGGATGGCGATGGCGCTTTGGCCGATCTCGCCCGCGAGGTCGGCGATGGCGTCGCCGTTGCGCGCCACCAGCGCCACGTTGGCCCCCGCCTCGGCCAGCACCCGCGCCGCCGCCGCGCCGATGCCCTTGCTCGCGCCGGTGATCAGCACGCATTTTCCGGTCATGCTCATGTCGGGCCCCTCTCGTTTCGCGTCGGTATCGCGTCGGTATCCTGTCGGTATCGCGTCGGGTTCTATCCGCCATGGGCCGCGAATTCCAGACGGATCGTGCCTTGACCCCGGCTGAGGCAGGCCCGACACTGTACGCGAGATCTTCCATGAAAAGGATTTGACCATGTCTTGCCTGCGCGCCGCTCCCCTTCTCGTCCTAGGCCTGTCCGCCGGTCCCGCGCTGGCCGACCTGACCGCCGAGGATGTCTGGCAGAACTGGCAGGGGCAGATTTCGCAATTCGGCTACGAGGTCACCGGCACGCCGCAGCCCGGCGCGCGCGGGCTGGTCATTCCCGATCTCGGCCTGACGCAGGACCTGCCCGACGAGGGCGGGCGGATCGAGATGCGGATGGGCCGGATCGAGATGGTCGAGACCGGCGATGGCAGGGTCGAGGTGCTGTACCCGTCCACCATGCCGATGGCCGTGGCGATCACCCCCGACGATGACGAGCCGCTGACCGCCGTGGTCACGCTGAGCCAGGACGGGCTGTCGGTGATCGCCTCCGGCAGCCCCGAGGCGCTCGATTACGACTATACCGCACGCTCGATACGCCTCGAGGTCGGCGCGGTCGCGGTCGGCGGCGCGCCTGTCGAGAACCTGATCGCGACCCTGTCCCTCGCGGATGTCGGGGGCCGCAGCAGCACGCAGCGCGACGGCGGGCTGCGCCGCGTCGAGCAGAGCCTCGCCTCGGGCACGGTCGGCTACCGGCTGAGCGTCACCGATGCCGAGACCGGCAGCGTGC
This sequence comes from uncultured Roseovarius sp., assembly GCA_913055965.1. Classification (GTDB taxonomy): domain Bacteria; phylum Pseudomonadota; class Alphaproteobacteria; order Rhodobacterales; family Rhodobacteraceae; genus Roseovarius. Next base: position 5,942 of record CAJXKX010000075.1, on the reverse strand, counting down.
TCGACCTCGCGGGCGAGGCCGAAACGATGCGCCACGAGTCGCGCGTTGCAAGCCCCGCCGATGGCGACCTGTCGGACATGACGGCGGCGCTCGAGGCCGGGCTCGATGCCGAGACGAGCCTCGTCTTCGGCCCCGGCGCGACCCGGTTCAGCTTTGTCGAGGATGACGAGGCCGTCACCGGCAACTCGCGCAGCGACAGCGTCCGGTTCGGCGGGTCCTTCTCCGCCGATGGTTTCGTCTACGAAAGCGACGCGCGGGGGATCGAGGTCAGCACCGAGCTCGAGATGTTCCCGACGCCCGTGACCTACGCGATCGAGCGCGCCTTCCTGCAGTTCGCGCTGCCGGTCGCGCAGCGCGAAGAGATGCAGGATTTCGGCCTGTCCATCGACCTTGCCGGCCTGCAGCTTCCGGAAATGCTGTGGTCTCTGATCGATCCCGAGGCCACCCTGCCGCGTGATCCGGCCGAGCTTGCGCTCGATCTTTCGGGCAAGGCGCGGCTCACCACGGACATCTTCGACGAGGCGCAGATCGCCGCGCTCGAACGCAGCGGCGAGAGCCCCGGCGATCTCGAGAGCCTGTCGCTCGACCGGCTGGCGCTCTCGGTGGCGGGGGCGCGGCTGACCGGCGCGGGTGCGATCGCCCTGGAGAATGCCGAGGGGCTCGACATTCCCCCGGCGGAGGGCAGCGTCGATCTGCGGCTCGAAGGCGGCCAGACGCTGCTGGATCGGCTGGTGGCGATCGGGCTGCTGCCCGAGGACCAGGCCATGACCGTGCGCATGATGGCCTCGATGTTCGCCAATGCGGTCGAGGGCGAGGATACGCTCACCTCGCGCATCGAGATCCGCAAGGACGGCACCATCACGGTGAACGGCCAGCGGATGCGCTGAGCCCTTGCAGCGGCGGGCGCGGCGATCTACCTCCCGCAGGACCGTGAGGAGGACAGATGGCGGACAGGCTCGATGATCTGACGCAGGCGTTGGTGGAGGCCGCGCGGAAGGCCGGGGCAGAGGCCGCGGATGCCGTCGCCATGCGCGGCGAGTCGGTGATCGTGGACATGCGCGGCGGGACACTCGAGCAGGCCGAACGCGCAGAGGGCACGGATATCGGTCTGCGGGTGCTGATCGGGCGCAGGCAGGCGGTCGTGTCGGCCTCCGACACGCGGCCCGAGACCGTCGCGGCGCTGGCGGAACGCGCCGTCGCCATGGCGCGCGAGGCCCCCGAAGACCCCTATGCCGGGCTGGCCGAGGCGGGGCAGCTCTCGGAGCGGCGCGACGCCGCCGGGCTCGACCTTGTCGATCCGGCCCCCGCCCCCGCGCCCGAGGCGCTGATGCGCATGGCCGAGGAGGCCGAGGCGGCGGCGCTGGGCGTGGCGGGGGTGAGCCAGGTGCAATCCGCCTCGGCCGCCTGGTCGCGGCGCGAGATGCACATCGCGGCGAGCAACGGCTTTTCCGGCGGGTATGCGCGCGGCGACAGCAGCCTGTCCTGCGTCGCCATCGCAGGGACCGGCACGGGGATGGAGCGCGACCACGACGGCGAGTCGCGCGTCTTTGCCGCCGACCTGCGCAGCCCGCAGGAAATCGGGCGGACGGCGGGCCTGCGCGCGGCAGAGCGGATCGGCGCACGCCGCCCGCCCACCGGGGCCTTTCCGGTGCTGTTCGACGAACGGGTGGCGAGTTCCCTCATCGGCCATCTGCTGGCGGCCGCCAACGGCGCGGCGGTGGCGCGCGGCTCGTCGTGGCTGCGCGACCGGCTGGGGGCGCAGGTGCTGCCCGACGGTCTCGACCTGCGCGAAGACCCGCACCGCCCGCGCGTGCCGGGCTCGCGGCTGTTCGATGCCGAGGGGCTGCCGACCGCGCCGCGCGCGATCGTCGAGGGGGGGCGCTTGCGCGGCTACGCGCTCGATCTCGGCGCGGCGCGCAAGCTGGGGCTGGCCCCCACGGGCAACGCGGCGCGGGGCGTGTCGGGCACGCCTTCGCCCGCGTGGTGGAACGTGGCGCTCACCCAAGGCGAGCAAAGCCGCGCCGACCTGATGCGCGAGATGGGCACGGGGCTGCTCGTGACCTCGCTCATCGGCTCGACGATCAATCCCAATACCGGCGACTATTCGCGCGGCGCGGCGGGGGTCTGGATCGAGGGGGGCGAGATGGCGCACCCGGTCAACGAATGCACCATCGCGGGCAGCCTGCCCGAGATGCTGCGCCGGATCATCCCCGCCAACGACGCGCGCCCGCATCTGAGCCGCGTGGTGCCGTCGCTCCTGGTCGAGGGGCTGACGCTTGCCGGCGGATGACCTGCCCCTGCTGATCGCGGCGGCGCGCGAGGCGGGGGCGCTGGCGCGCGATCTCGTGACCCGCCCGCTCGAGACGGTGGACAAGCCCGGCGGCGCCGGGCCGGTCACGGCGGTGGATCTGGCCGTGGATGCCTGCCTCGCTACGCGGCTGCGCGGCGCGCGGCCTCACTATGGCTGGCTTTCGGAGGAAACCGAGGACGATCCCGCGCGGCTCGGGGCGGAGCGGGTGTTCATCGTCGATCCGATCGACGGCACGCGCAGCCTGATCGAGGGGTCGGGGCTCTGGGCGCATGCGCTGGCGGTGGCCGAGCGCGGCGTGGTGACGGCGGCGGTGATCTTCTTGCCCATGCGCGACAAGCTCTATGCCGCCGCAGCGGGGCAGGGGGCCAGCCTGAACGGCGCGCCGATCCGCGCGGGCATGCGCCGGGCGCTGCCGGGGGCCACGCTGCTGGCGGCGAAACCCGCGCTCGAGCCGGTGCATTGGCGGGGCGGGCAGGTGCCGGTGCTGCGCCGGGGCTTTCGCCCGTCGCTCGCCTACCGGCTGGCGCTGGTGGCCGAGGGGCGGTTCGACGCCATGCTGACGCTGCGCCCGACCTGGGAATGGGACGCGGCGGCGGGCGATCTGATCCTGCGCGAGGCGGGGGCGGCCACCTCGGACCGGCGCGGCGGGGCGCTTCGCTTCAACAACCCGGTGCCGCAGGTGGCGGGGATCGCGGCCGCGAACCATCGGCTTCACGCCGGGCTCATGGCCGCGCTCGCCCGCTGAGCGCGCTTGTCATTTCTTCTTGGGCGCAATACCCCGGAAGTGCGGGGGGTCGGCCCCCGCTCATTGATCATCCGTATCAGCGCGGTTTCCGATGCCCCGTTCCGACAATCTTACCGGCGCGCTCCTGATGATGGGGTCGATGGCGGCGTTCACCTTCAACGACGCGATGATCAAGGCGCTGTCGGGGCAGGTGCCGCTGTTCCAGGTGATGTTCCTGCGCGGGGTGCTGACCACGGCGATGGTGGCGGTGATCGCCTGGCGGATGGGGGCGCTGGCGCGCCGCCTGCCGCACGCAGACCGCTGGCCGGTCTTCTGGCGCATGGTGGGCGAGATCGGTTCGGCCTATTTCTTCGTCTCGGCGCTGTTCAACATGCCGATCGCCAATATCAGCGCGATCATGCAGGCGCTGCCGCTGACGATCACGCTGGCCGCCGCGCTGTTCTTTCGCGAGCCGGTGGGCTGGCGGCGGATGGCGGCGATCCTTGCGGGGTTCGTCGGCGTCATGCTGATCGTGCGGCCGGGAACCGAGGGGTTCACCATCTATTCGGTCTACGGGCTTGCTGCGGTGGCCTTTGTCACGCTGCGCGACATGGCGACGCGCAAGCTGTCGCGCGATGTGCCCTCGATGCTGGTGACGCTGATCACCTCGTTCTTCATCACCGTGTTCTTCGGTCTCGCGACGCTCACCGGCGAGTGGGCGCCGGTCGACGGGCGCGCGTTGCTGCTGATCGGCGGGGCGGCGGTGATGATCATCGGCGGCTACCTGTTCTCGATCATGGTGACGCGGGTGGGCGAGATCAGTTTCGTGGCACCCTTCCGTTATACCAGCCTCGTCTGGGCGCTGATCCTCGGCTGGGTGGTGTTCGGCGACTGGCCGCAGACGATCACGCTGGTTGGCGCGGGAATCGTGGTGGCGTCGGGGATATTCACGCTCTACCGCGAGGCGCGGGTCAGCCGGCAGGCGCGGGCGGCGCGGCAAAAAGAGCTTTCACTCGGTCCTCGTCCACGTTGAAGCGGTCGCGAAACAGCGCGCGCTGCGCCTCGTCGAGGGGGGCGAGCGCGGGCGGGCGCTGGGCGTCGCCGGTGTCGTTGTCGCCGTGCAGGGCGCGCAGATACATCTCCGGCCCCGGGTTGATTAGCGTGGGCATCTCCTGGTGCAGCTTGTGATGGCCGTAGTTCATCACGGTCCGAGAGTCGCCGGGCCGGAACAGCACCGCCAGCCCGCAGGACCAGAACGGGGTCTGAACCGCGGCGGCCTCGATCCCCGCCTCCGACAGGCGCACGGCATAGCCGCGATTGTATTCGAAGGCGAGGTTGCGCCACGCCCGCCGCATCCGCCGCGTGTTGCGCTCGAACCAGCGCAGGCTCTGCACGAATCCCACCGACACGGCGTCGTCATCGTCGAGCCGGAACTGGATCGACTCGGTCTCGTCCTCGCCCAGCTCCTCCTTGATGGCGAGGCGCATCGCGTCGCGGTGGCGCATCGGCGGCATCGGCACGACGCGCATCTGCGGGACCCCGGCCGCGAGATCGTGCAGCCGCGTGCGCCACGGGTCGGGCAGGTTCTCGCCGGTCACCACGAGAAAGGTGAAATCGCCGTTCGCCTGTGCCGCGACCGATGGCAGGGTGAGGCTCTCGAAATGGGCAAATCGCAGCGCCATCCGCTCCGGCGCATAGAGATAGGCCTCGCGCTCGGCCACCGTTTCATGCATCCGCTTGAACCCGCCGAGAGCGGGATAGGAGAAGCGGCACAATCCGATGACGCGCATGGCGCGGGCCTCGCGGGTGGTCTCGGGGTGAGGCAAGTCTTGGCATTCCGGGCCGCTGTTGACAAGCACGGCGACTCTGCCTATACGCCGCTCAATCCACAGGCGCGGGGTGCCTTGCCCCGGCCTGTTTCATAACTTGAGTGGTCATGATCCGGGCGACAAAGCCCCGATCCTCTGGAAGCCCGCCGTGTCGCACCGGATGAATCGGTGCGGATGCGGTGTATGCGTGTTGCGGACGCGCAGCGCGTAACCGATGAACCGCAGGGGCACGCCCTTGCAGACACATGTGTTGAGAGACGGGGAAAGAACCGGAATGCCAACGATCCAGCAGCTGATCCGCAAGCCGCGGCAGCCGAAAGTCAGAACCACGAAATCGCAGCACCTCCAGGGCTGCCCGCAGAAACGCGGCGTGTGCACGCGCGTCTATACCACGACGCCGAAAAAGCCGAACTCGGCCATGCGCAAGGTCGCCAAGGTGCGCCTGACCAACGGCTTCGAGGTGATCAGCTACATTCCCGGCGAAAAGCACAACCTGCAAGAGCACTCGGTCGTGCTGATCCGCGGCGGTCGCGTCAAGGACCTTCCCGGCGTGCGCTACCACATCCTGCGCGGCGTGCTCGACACGCAGGGCGTCAAGGACCGCAAGCAGCGCCGCTCGAAATACGGGGCGAAGCGCCCCAAGTGACGCCGGCAGGCGTCATCCCCGCGACCGCGGGGATCTCACTGGTTTGAGATCCTCGGGCCTGGCCCGAGGATGACAAGAGGAAAGAGAAACAGATGTCCCGTCGTCACGCCGCAGAAAAGCGCGATATCCTGCCCGACGCCAAGTATGGCGACCGGGTTCTGACCAAGTTCATGAACAACCTGATGGTGGACGGCAAGAAATCCGCCGCGGAAAAGATCGTCTACAATGCGCTCGATCGCGTCGAGACCAAGATCAAGCGGGCACCCGTCGAGGTGTTCCACGAGGCGCTCGACAACATCAAGCCCTCGGTCGAGGTCCGCTCGCGCCGCGTCGGCGGTGCCACCTATCAGGTGCCCGTAGAGGTGCGTGCCGAGCGCCGCGAGGCGCTGGCGATCCGCTGGCTGATCAACGCCTCGCGCGCCCGCAACGAGA
>CAJXKX010000074.1 GCA_913055965.1 uncultured Roseovarius sp. | reverse complement strand
GATGTTCGCCGCCAAATCCGACGTGTCGGCCTTTTCCGATGCCGAGTTGCTGCGCATGGATTCCAAGGAATACGAGGTCGGCGGCACCTCCTTCCGCGTGAGCGTTCTAGAAACCACCGCCCCCGCCACCGTGCTCGACCGCAAGGCGAGCCTGATGGACAGCATGAAGGCGGTCGCCGCCGAGGACGGGGTCGATCAGGTGCTGCTTTTCGTGGTCGACATCCTCAACGAGGAGGCGACGCTCCTGGTGCCGAACGACCTCGTCAAGACGCTCGCCGAGAAGAGCTTCGGCGCGACCGTCTCGGGCGACACCGTGGTGCTGCCCGGCGTGATGAGCCGGAAGAAGCAGATCATCCCGAATCTCGCGCTCTGATATCGCACCGCCGGAAAACCGACGGAATACCGACGCGGTACCGACATGAAAAAAGGCCCGCGGGGGACACCTCCCGCGGGCCTTTCGCACCTTTGGCGGGGCGGCTCAGCCCCGCCCGGCCTCGATCACGTCCTCCACCGTCCGAAGCCCGGTGCGCGGGGCCTGCACCAGCACCGCCATGTTGCCCGGCTTGTGCTCGTTCTTCAGCATCTTGGTATGCGCCTGCGGAATTTCGTTCCACGGGAACACCTCGGACATGCACGGGTCCAGCCGCCGCTCCACCATCAGCTTGTTGGCCGCCGAGGCCTGCTTGAGATGGGCGAAATGGCTGCCCTGAAGGCGCTTCTGGTGCATCCACATGTAGCGCACGTCAAAGGTGCAGTTGAACCCGGAGGTGCCCGCGCAGATCACCACCATGCCGCCCTTCTTGCACACGAGCGACGAGACCGGGAACGTCGCCTCGCCCGGGTGCTCGAACACCATGTCGACATTCACGCCCTTGCCGGTGATGTCCCAGATCGCCTTGCCGAACTTCCGCGCCTCCCGGAGCCATTCGTTGTATTCCGGCGTGTTCACCTTGGGCAATTGTCCCCAGCAGTTGAACTCCTTGCGGTTGATGACGCCCCTGGCCCCCTGATCCAGCACGAACTGCCGCTTGCTCTCGTCCGAGATCACCCCGATCGCATTCGCCCCCGCCGTGTTGGCCAGCTGGATCGCGTAGGAGCCGAGACCGCCCGACGCCCCCCAGACAAGCACGTTCTGCCCCGGCTTGAGGTCATGCGGCGCGTGACCGAAGAGCATCCGGTAGGCCGTCGCCAGCGTCAGCGTGTAGCAGGCGCTTTCCTCCCATGTCAGGTGCTTGGGGCGCGCCATGAGTTGTTGCGCCTGCACGCGGGTGAACTGCGAGAACGAGCCGTCCGGCGTCTCATAGCCCCAGATGCGCTGCGTGGGCGAGAACATCGGGTCGCCGCCATTGCAGTCCTCGTCGTCGCCATCGTCCTGGTTGCAGTGGATCACCACCTCGTCGCCGACCTTCCAGCGCTTGACCTTCTCGCCCACCTTCCAGACGATCCCCGACGCATCGGACCCCGCGATGTGATAGGGCGCGCCATGCCCGTCGAACGGGCTGATCGGCTGGCCGAGCCCGGCCCAGACGCCGTTGTAATTCACGCCCGCCGCCATCACCAGAACCAGCACCTCGTGGCTGTCGATCTCCCAGGTGTCGACCACCTCCTGCCGGAACGAGGTTTCCGGCTCGCCATGCCGCTCGCGGCGGATCGCCCAGGCGTACATCTGCTTGGGCACATGCCCGAGCGGCGGCATCTCGCCGACCTCGTAGAGATCTTTCTCGGGTGCCTCGTAGGGGGCGATGCCGGTATCGGTGTCCAAGGCCATGATCGGTCTCCTTGCATGGGCGGTGGGTCGGATTGCCGCGCTGCGGAATCGCGGCGGGTTTGACCTGAGATATCGGCCGATAAGTAATATTGCAACCCCTGTGGGTGCAAAATTGAAATTTTATGACCGAGCGACCGCAGAAAATCCGCTATGCTTCGCTGCAATCGCGAAAATGATGCGCGATCGAGGCGGCATAGAATGCCAGCACCGGGCGGTCCTGCGCGCTCAGGTGAAACCGTCCCGCGCGCGCCTCTACCATGCCGCGGCGCTCCAGTACCTGCAGGCCGAACCGCACGACCGCCGCGGCTTCGGGCTCGTTCTCCGCCGCGTCATGCGGCACCGGGCGCGACAGCAGCGCGAGCATCCGCGCGACATGCGCCTCCAGCGCCGCGCGGTCGGGCGGCTCTGCGGCCATGACGAGCGCGCGCGCCACCAGCGGCACCGGCAGGACCGGCACCTCGGCCCCGATCCGCGCCATCAGCGTCTCGGCCAGACCCTCGACCCCCGCAGCGGGATGATCGCGCCGGAACGCCGCCAGCGACAGCGGCGCGCCGAAATTCACCGCGGCATGGCCGTGCCGGTGATAGCGCCCGCGCAGCCGCAGCCAGCCCTGCCAGAGCACGAATCGTGCGATCACCGAGATACGCGCCGGAAAGCGCCGCCCCCCCGAGGCCCCGGCAGCCACCAGCAGGCGATCCTCGAACACCCGGTCGTAATTGAGCGCCACGGGCACGAACACCACGTCGCGCCCCTCCGCGCTGCGCTCCTCGACAAGGTATTTCAACAGGCCCATCTTCGGCGGCTGCACCCCGCCCGAGAGGCTGAGCCCGCCCTCGGGAAACACCGCCTGCGTCACGCCGCCATCCGTGGCAAGCCCCACATAGCGCGCCAGCACCCGGCGGTAGAGCGCCCCGCGCGACCGGCGGCGGATGAAATAGGCCCCCATCGCGCGGATCATCCGGCTGAGCGGCCAGACCCGCGCCCATTCGCCCACGGCATAGCTGAGCGCCGAGCGTTCGGCGGCCAGCCATGTGACCAGAACGTAATCCATGTTGGAGCGGTGATTCATCACGAAGACCACCGTGGCGTCGCGGTCGAGTTCCGCCAGGCGGTCGTCGAAATGGCCCAGCCGAACCCGGTAGAGCGCCCGGCTGAGCAGCCTGGCCGCGCGGATGGCAAAGCCGAAATACAGGCTGGCGCTGAAACTCGGGACGATTTCACGGGCGTAGCGGCGGGCGCGCTCGAAGGCGACATTCTCGGGGATGCCGTCCGCCTGCGCCTCGGCACTGACCGCCCGCAGCACCTCCGGATCGTAGATCAGCCGCTGGATCATGTCGTGGCGCCGCGCCAGCTTGAACGGCTCTATCGGCCGTTCCAGCCGTTGGTTGAGCCGCGCGACCGCACGCTCCATCCGGCGGCGAAAGAACCAGCGCACCGAGGGAAACAGGAAATGCGACGCGAAGGTGACGGCGGCGAAGGCCATCAGCAGGATAAGCGCCCAGAGGGGCATTTCGACCGTTTGCGCCATCGTGCCAGATAAGCAGGGAACGCAGACATGGTAAATGCCGGACGCGCGCGCGCCGTCCCGCCCCGGTCTCTTCTGCCGTCATCGTCCGCCTTTACCGGACGATCTCTTGCCCGCAAGATTCTCGGGTCAAGCCCGAGGATGACGGCGCTTGCGATCCCTGCCCCGCTATTGCCGCAACGCAGCGAATTGACAGCGCCACTTTGTTGCCGTTACCTTGCGCCGAACGTAAGAAAATTGCGCAACCCGATTCACGAGGCCCGCCCATGTCGCAGACGCAGCAAACCCCTGAACGGGACAAACCCTGGCTCATCCGCACCTATGCGGGCCATTCCACGGCGAGCGCCTCCAACGCGCTCTACCGCTCGAACCTCGCCAAGGGGCAGACGGGCCTGTCGGTGGCCTTCGACCTGCCGACGCAGACGGGCTATGACAGCGACCACGTGCTGGCGCGCGGCGAAGTGGGCAAGGTGGGTGTGCCGGTCTGCCACCTGGGCGACATGGAGACGCTGTTCGATCAGATTCCGCTCGACCGGATGAACACCTCGATGACGATCAACGCCACCGCGCCATGGCTGCTCGCGCTCTATATCGCCGTGGCCGAGCGCCAGGGGGCCGATCCCGCCGCGCTGCAGGGCACGGTGCAGAACGACCTGATCAAGGAATACCTGTCGCGCGGCACCTATATCTGTCCGCCCGCGCCGTCGCTGCGGATGATCGGCGACGTGGCCGAATACTGCTACAAGCACATTCCAAAGTGGAACCCGATGAATGTCTGTTCCTACCACCTGCAGGAGGCGGGTGCGACGCCCGAGCAGGAACTGGCCTTCGCGCTCGCCACCGCCACCGCCGTACTCGACGAGCTGAAGCCGCGCGTGCCGGAGGAGGATTTCCCGATCCTCGCCGGGCGCATCAGCTTCTTCGTCAACGCGGGCATCCGCTTCGTCACCGAGATGTGCAAGATGCGCGCCTTCGTCGATCTGTGGGACGAGATCCTGCAGGAGCGGTATGGCGTCGAAGACCCGAAATACCGCCGCTTCCGCTATGGCGTGCAGGTCAATTCGCTGGGCCTGACCGAGCAGCAGCCGGAAAACAACGTCTACCGCATCCTGATCGAGATGCTGGCGGTGACGCTGTCGAAAAAGGCGCGCGCGCGGGCGGTGCAACTGCCCGCCTGGAACGAGGCGCTTGGCCTGCCGCGCCCCTGGGATCAGCAATGGTCGATGCGGATGCAGCAGATCCTCGCCTACGAGACCGACCTGCTGGAATTCGACGACCTGTTCGACGGCAACCCCGCCGTAGATGCCAGGGTCGCGGCGCTCAAGGAGGGCGCGCGGCACGAACTGGCGAATATCGACGGGATGGGCGGCGCGGTCTCGGCGATCGACTACATGAAATCGCGACTGGTCGAGAGCAATGCCGACCGGCTGGGGCGGATCGAGGCGGGCGAGACCGTGGTCGTCGGCGTCAACCGCTGGCAAGAGGGCGAGCCCTCGCCGCTGCAATCCGAGGATGGCGGGATCATGGTGGTCGATCCGGGCGTCGAAGCCGATCAGATCGCCCGGCTCGAGGCATGGCGCGCCGCCCGCGACGGCGCGGCCGTCGCGCGGGCGCTGGCCGATCTGCGCGCGGCGGCGCGCGAGGGGCGCAACATCATGCCCGCCTCCATCGCCTGCGCCCGCGCGGGCGTCACCACCGGCGAATGGTCCGCCGAGATGCGCGCGGTGCATGGCGAATATCGCGGCCCCACCGGCGTCTCTTCCAGCCCGTCGAACCGCACCGAGGGGCTCGACGATCTGCGCGCGGCGGTGGACGCGGTGTCGGGGCGGCTGGGCAAGCGGCTGAAATTCCTGATGGGCAAGCCGGGGCTTGACGGGCATTCGAACGGCGCCGAGCAGATTTCCTGCCGCGCCCGCGATTGCGGCATGGACATCCGCTACGAGGGCATCCGCCTGACCCCCGAACAGATCGTCGCCGCCGCCATCGAGGACGAGGCGCATGTCGTCGGCCTGTCGATCCTGTCGGGCAGCCACATGCCGCTGATGGAAGAGCTGATGGAGCGGATGCGCGCCGCCGGGCTGGGCCACGTGCCGGTGATCGTGGGCGGCATCATCCCCGAAGAGGACGCCGCGCGGCTGCGCGAGATGGGGGTGGCGCGGGTCTACACGCCCAAGGATTTCGAGCTCAACACCATCATGATGGACATCGTCACGCTGGCGGACCCGCAGGCGGTGGCGGCGGAATGATCCGCCGCCCCGCGACGCGCGGGGCGTCTACTGCTCGCGCATCTCGGTGATCCGCGCGATGATCCGCTGGTTGAGCGTGTCGCTCTGGCCCGCGGCGTTGGCGATGGCGACGTAGCTGTCGAGATTGATGTTCTCGACATCCTCCACCGCGGCGGCGGCGGCGGTGTTGGCCTCTTCGACAAGGGCGCGCTGCGCCGCCTCGTCCTCGGCGGCCTCGATTCGCGGCCCGTAATCGCCGCGCACCTGCTCGACCGCGAGGATCGCATCGACAAACGCCGCAACCTGCGCGTCGGTCACGTCTTCCGCGGCGATCTGCGGCGGCTGGGCCTGCTGCGCGGCGACCGGCGTGGCGAGGGCGAGAAGGCTGGCACCGAGGATGCCGGCAAGTCGGTTGGTGAAGGTCAATCTGGTCTCCTCTCGTTGACAAGGGGGCGTGCCGCCCGCGCACGCACGGCACGGGGTCAGACGTGGAGCCTCGCGCCGCGCGGGGCAACCGGGGCGGCGGAAAAATGCCGAGCGGGTGCGCGATTCGAGGCTGGCGCGGGGGAGCCGGGGCGTGCAGGATGCGCGCATCCCGGAAAGGAGCCGCCATGAGCCTGACCATCCGCCCGCTGGAGACCGGCGACCAAGCCGCGTGGGCCCCGCTGTGGCGGGCCTATCTCGATTTCTACGAGACCGCCCTGCCCGATGCCGTCTACGACACGACCTTCGCGCGGCTCGTCTCGCCCGACCATCCCGATCAGAACGGCCTCCTGGCGCTCGAGGACGGGCAGGCGGTGGGGGTCGTGCATTTCATCTACCACCCGCACAACTGGCGGATGGAGAAGGTGTGCTACCTGCAAGACCTATACGCCGCGCCCGAGGCGCGCGGGCACGGTGTGGGACGGGCGCTGATCGAGGCGGTCTATGCCCGCGCAGATGCCGACGGATGCCCTTCGGTCTATTGGCTGACGCAGGATTTCAACACCAGCGCGCGCCGGCTCTACGACCGCATCGGCACGCTCACGCCCTTCATCAAGTACACCCGGTAAAGCACGAGGCGGACGGGCGCCGGGTCTGCTTTCCGGCCTGTTCCAGCCATTCGCCACCTGCCCCGCGCGGAGCCAAGGTGCCGCAGGCATCTCCAAAAGGGCACCGTCTCCTTCAGCCCGAATGCCGCCACATCTTCCCGTGACCGGCACCGCCCGGCGGCGCGGTCCCGGCCCTCAGAAATCTATCGCGAGGCCCTTCTTCTCCCAGTCGCCGTAGCGCACGGGCTCCAGCCCTTCGCGGCGGCCGCCCAACTCGGGCGGCAGGTCCGGGTCGGCCGCGTTGCGGCGGCGTTCCTCGGCTTCGGCGAGCGCGCGCTGCGCGGCGGGGGGCAGATCGCGCGGGGTTGTGTCTTCGGTGCTCATGCTCGGCCTTTCCCATCTGAGACGGGGTTGATATATCGCGCCACCCGCCAAAGGCCAAGGATCAGACCATGCCCCCCGCCCCCCGCTCCGCCCGCGCCGCCGCCGCGCGCCTGCTCGACCTGGTGACGGGCGAGGGACGGCTGATGTCCGAGGCGCCGGTGCAGGCCACGCTCGACGCGCTCGCCCCGCCCGAGCGCGCCCGCGCGCAGCGGCTGGCGCTGGCCACGCTGCGCGGCCTCGATCGCGCCGACAGGCTGATCGCGCGCCATACGCGCAAGACGCCCCCCCTGCCGGTGCGCAACGTGCTGCGGCTGGCGGTGACGGAACTGGCACAGGGCGGCGACGCACATGGCGTGGTCAGCGAGGCCGTGGCGATCGTCAATTCCAGCCCCCGCCACACGCGGCTGGCGGGCATGGTCAACGCGGTGCTGCGCAAGCTGGCCGACGAGGCCCCCCGCGTCTGGGGCGACCTGCGGGTGCCGCGCCTGCCCGACTGGCTGCGTGCGCCGCTGGTCGCGGCCTGGGGCAAGGGCGCGGTGGCGGCGATGGAGCGCGCGCATCTCGGGGGCGCGCCGCTCGATCTCACGGTCGGGGAGGATGCGGCGGGCTGGGCCGACCGCCTCGGGGCCGACCTGCTGCCCACCGGCTCGCTGCGGCTGCACGAGGCGGGGCAGGTCTCGGCCTTGCCGGGCTATGACGCGGGCGCGTGGTGGGTGCAGGATGCGGGCGCGGCGCTCGCGGCGCGGGTTCTCGCCCCGCAGCCGGGCGAGCGCGTGCTCGACATGTGCGCCGCACCCGGCGGCAAGACGCTGCAACTGGCCGCCAGCGGTGCCGAAGTGACCGCGCTCGACATCTCCGAACGGCGGATGGAGCGGGTCGCCGCGAACCTCGCGCGCACCGGGCTGCGCGCCACTTGCGTGACGGGCGATGCGCTGACGCATGAGGGCCGCTACGACGCGGTGCTGCTCGATGCGCCCTGTTCGGCCACCGGCACGATCCGCCGCCACCCCGACCTGCCCCATGCCCGCGACGGGGCCGGAATTGCGGAGTTGATCGGCATGCAGGCGGCGATGCTCGACCATGCCCTGACGCTGGTGAAGCCCGGCGGTC
>CAJXKX010000073.1 GCA_913055965.1 uncultured Roseovarius sp. | reverse complement strand
TGTGGTCTTCGGTTTATGGTGCCAGATACTGCAACGATTGTGCGGGCTTATCGGTCGCAAAAGCGCCCGCCCGGGGGGCGGTCGGGCGCTGCGCGGCGGCGCGCAAGCGCGCCTCGATTCCGCGCATTGGCACCAGGCTTCGAACATCCGCTCAAGGCCATAATCCTCCATGAGAAAGGGCCGGCCCGCATCCGGACCGGCCCCTGACCGTCATGCGGCGCGCCTCAGGCGCTGCCGCCCACGATCTCGTCGGCGCGGGCGAAGATGTCCTGCCAGCGCTTCTTCTCGTTGGGGGCGCGCAGGTTGGCCTCCTTGAGGCTCGCGTAGTTGCCCGAGGCGTCGCCCACGAGGATCAGCCCCACCATGCCGAGCGCCTTGTGCGGTTGGCAGTAATAGCCATAGGCGCCCTCGGCCTCTACCACCACCTCGGCATCCTTGTTGATCCGCGTCTTCCAACCTTCGGCCCCCTCGGGGATCATGTCGTCATAAGTGACGGCGTTATGCGCCGGATCGACCGAGACGAAGCGGATCGTGTCGCCGGGCTGCGCCTCGACGATATCGGGATGAAAGACCATCCGCTCGTTTGAGTCGGGGTGCTTGTTGAGCATCTGAACCTCGTGCACCGTGCCGGTGGCGCGCGCGCCGCCGGGCAGGAGCGCGGTGGCGGCGGTGGCGCCCAACAGGCTCATGGTCGTGCGTCGTGTCAGTTTCATGCGATCGAACTCCTTGCTGTGTCCGGCCCCGCCCGTTCGGGCGAGGCATGGCGTGGATGCGCCGCGCCCGGAGAGGGGCACGGCGATCGGGAGAGGAGCTAGCGGTGTGGCTGGCAGGTCAAGCCGCCGGGACAGCCTGTCGCGGCGGCACGCGGGCCTGCCGTCAGGCGACGGCATGCGCGATGGCGCATTGTTTCCACAAGGTGGCGAGCGCGGCAACGAGATGCTCGATATCCGCGTCACTATGCAGCGGCCCCGGCGTGAAGCGCAGCCGCTCGGTGCCCTTGGGCACGGTGGGATAGTTGATCGGCTGCACGTAGATGCCGAAATCGCGCATCAGGATATCCGCCAGCACGCGGCATTTGACCGGGTCCTTGATCATCACCGGGATGATGTGGCTGTCGTTCGGAAGGTGGGGGATGCCATGCGCATCCAGCCGGGCGCGCAGGCGCGCCACCTGCGCGCGTTGCGCCTGCCGCTCGGTATCCGAGCGCTTGAGGTGGCGGATGCTGGCCGTTGCCGCCGCCGCCACGGCGGGCGGCAGGGCGGTGGTGAAGATGAAGCCCGAGGCGAAGGACCGGATGAAATCGCACAGGCTGGCCGAGCCCGCGATATAGCCGCCCATGCAGCCGAAGGCCTTGCCCAGCGTGCCCTCGATCAGCGTGATCCGGTCCGCGAGCCCGCGCGCCTCGGACACGCCGCCGCCGCGCGGGCCGTAGAGCCCCACCGCGTGGACTTCGTCGAGATAGGTCATCGCGCCGTGTTTCTCGGCCACCTCGATGATCTCTTCCATCGGGCAGATGTCGCCATCCATGGAATAGACGCTCTCGAAGGCCACGATCCTCGGTGCATTGGCGGGCAGGGCCGAAAGCTTGCGGTCGAGATCCTCGGGATCGTTGTGCTTCCAGATCACCTTTTGCGCGCGGCTGTGGCGGATGCCCTCGATCATGCTGGCATGGTTGGCGGCATCGCTGAGGATCACCGCGCCGGGCAGGCGCGACCCCAGCGTCGAGAGCGCGGCCCAGTTCGACACGTAGCCCGAGGTGAAGAGCAGCGCATCCTCCTTGCCGTGCAGGTCGGACAGTTCGCGCTCCAGCGCGATGTGGTGGCAATTGGTGCCCGAAATGTTGCGCGTGCCGCCCGCGCCGGTGCCGCACTGATCCACCGCGTCCTTCATCGCCTGGCGCACGACGGGGTGCTGGCCCATGCCGAGATAGTCGTTAGAGCACCATACCGTCACCTCGTCGGGGGCGTCGTCGTCATGGCTCCGCGCCTTGGGGAAGGCCCCGCAGCGCCGTTCCAGTTCGGCGAAGACGCGGTAGTTTCCCTCCTTGCGCAGGCTTTCCAGCTGCGCCTCGAACATGGCGTCAAAATCCATGATGTCCCTCCGGTTCTGTCTTGTCGTGTTGTGTCTTGGGCGCGGGCAGCATCCAGCGCCAGAGTTTCGCATCCGGCAATGGCAGCACCATCAGCCAGTGTTCCAAAAGCGCCAGCGCCGTGATCGCCGACAACAGCGCAAAGCCCACCGCCTCGCCCGGCATGGCGGCGGAATGGAGCCGTTCCAGCCAGCAGGCGACGGCGAGGCTGAGCGCGGTGATGCTGAGGCAGAAGAACCAGCCCGCGGGGGCGATGCGGAAATGGCTGCCCATATGCGCCAGCGCGCGGGGGATGAACTCGGTATTGATCCGCGGCACGCCGAGATAGAGGTTGAGCTTGGCCGTCACCCGCGCGGCGTAGAGCATGGTAAAGGTCCAGACACCCACCATGTTCTCGGCCCCCGCGCCATGCAGCCAGATCGCGATCAGCACGCCGGTGAGCAGCATCTCGTGATAGGCCACCGTGCCCCAGGCGCGCAGGAACCGCTCCCACTCGGCCACGCGGGGCGGGCAGGGGCGGGTGTTGGGGCCGGTGATCGCGCCGGTGAGAAAGCTGAGCTCGATCCAGCCCCAGATCGCCAGCACCGACAGGAACGCACCATGCGCGGCGCCCGGCCCGGTCGCGCCGAGGCTGGCCTCGAAGCCCCAGATGCCAACGCCCAGCACCGGCAGCGCCAGCACCGTCACGCGCCGCCCGGTCCCCGGCCCCCGCCGCTCGCAGAGCCGCACCACGAGCAGGATCGCGCCGGTGGCGAACCACCAGAGAAAAAGTGCCGCGAGGGCCGCGATCCAGGGGTTATGCACGTCTCGTCCTTCTTCTGGCCGGAAATATCCCGGGGGGTGTGGGGGGCTGGCCCCCCACGGGGGAATGTGGTGTGGGGGGCTGGCCCCCCACGGGGGAATGTGGTGTGGGGGCTGGCCCCCCACGGAAGTCAGTAGGCGGGCTCCAGCCGTGTGCTTGCGGGCACGGTGTGTTTCTTCGCCGGGATCGTGTAGAGCCCGACAAAGGCCGCCGCCGCGCGCGCCTGCGCGCCGAGGCTGCGCAGCCGGGCCCCGAGGCCACTCTCGCCCTTGGCCTTTGCAAGGTCGGCATTGGCCCTTTGCAGCCGTTCAAGCCCCGCCGCCCAGCGCGGATTCTCGATGTCGAGCGTGATCGGGAAGATCTGTTTGGTCAGTTCGGACGTCTTGGTGAACACCTCGTGCCCGTACCAGTCGGGATCGACGCCCAGCGCCTTGTGGAAGGCCGGGCGCTGATGGTCGCGCACATGCATGGTGGCGTAGACGGCGGTGAGAAAGAACTTGATCCACCAGACATTCCTGCCGCTCGTCAGCTTCGGGTCCGTCTTCATCAGCAGCGCGAAGGCCTCGCCGTGGCGGAACTCGTCGTTGCACCATTCCTCGAACCATTTGAAGATCGGGTGGAAGCGGAATTCGGGATGTGCCTCGAGGTGGCGGAAGATCGTGATGTAGCGGGCATAGCCGATCTTTTCCGACAGGTAGGTGGCGTAGTAGATGAACTTGGGCCGGAAATAGGTGTATTTCTTCTTCTGCGTCAGGAACCCGAGGTTCACCGCCACGCCCGCCTCGCGCAGCGCGTCGTTGATGAAGCCCGCATGCCGCGCCTCGTCGCGCGCCATGAGCTGGAACAGCTGGGTGATGTCGCGGTTGTTGCCGCGCCGCTTCATTTCCTTGTAGAGCACGCAGCCCGAGAATTCGGCGGTGCAGGAGGAAATCAGGAAGTCGATGAACTCCTTGCGCAGTTGCGGCTCCATCCCGTCCCAGTCGACATGGTCCCAGTCCTCGTTCTTCTTGAAGTGGCCGCGGTTGGGGTCGGCCTCCATCTCGTCGATGAGCGCGTCCCAGTCGGCGCGCACGGAACTGACATCGATGGAATCGAGTTCGTCGAAATCGGTGGTGTAGAAACGCGGCGTCAGCAGGGTGTTCTGCATCGCCAGGTCGGTGGCGGCCTTGGAATCGAATTTCGCCTGTTCCTGCTGGATGGCGATGCCTTCCTCGGCGGTCGTGGCGTCGGCGGTATGCTTGAGGGCCATGTTCATAGCGTCACCTCCTCGGAGAACGAGAATTCGCACAGTTCCATGACCTCGAAATCGCCGGTCATCCGGGTCCAGAGCCGTTCGAGCCCGCTGGCGCGGATGATCGTGGCGTCGCGGTCCTCGCGGACCACCTCGCCGAAGGGGGCCATGATCTCGGGGCCGTGCACCTTGACCTCGTCACCCGGATAGACCGTGGTGCCGTTGTTGAAGCGCACATGCGCGTGCAGGCTCTCGAAACAGTGGCTCACCTCCACGGTGCAGGGGGCGTGTTCCACCTCGCGTGTCAGAAGTCCCATATGTGTGATCCTTTCGGGTCAGGGGGTGAGGAGCCGGACGAAGGCGCGCGCGTTGTCCTGGCCGAAGCCCATGAGGTCGGCGCGCCAGCCGGTCGAGGGGTCGTGGATGGAGACGCGCCCGTCGGCGCGCCCGATGATCGTGACGGGGCCGGTGAGCGCGACACCGTGCTTGGTGCGCTCGCGGTCGAGCACGCGGCCCACCCCGGCGATGAATCCGCCCTCTTGCGGAGAGAGGCGGCCGATGAGCGTGCCGTTGGCATCGAGCACGGTGGCCGCGCCGCTCATCTCGCCGTTGAGGAACACGGTGCGTTCGAGGGTGATCGCCGCCTCGGGCGGGGTCGAGATCCTGGGCTGGCCGGTATAGACGTAGACGCTGACCAGCGCGAGCACCGAAAAGACCAGCCCCGCCATTGCGCGCACCATGGCGCGCGGCACGAGCTCGCGGTCGGGCGGGGCCTTGTAGCGGGGGGCGGCGGCGGGGCTGGTCATGTCTCGGCTCTCCTTGGTCGGCTTATTCGGCGGCGATGGGCTGTGCCGCGGGCCGGCGGGCGATCTGCGGGGTCGAGACGCGGGCCTCCGCCGCCTCGGCCAGCAGCTGCGCGATCCGGTCGGCCTCGGGGATGGCGCGCAGCGCGGGCCGCGTGCGGCGCATCACCCAGGGGCGCACATGCGGCCAGCACACGAGGTAGCTGAGCTGCGTGTCGCCCATCAGTTCGAGCGCGATGGTGCCGGTGCCGCCGCGCCCGCGCCGCAGGTCGGCATTGGCGATCTGCGTGTAGGGCAGGTTGAGCGTGACGGTGAGCGCCGCGCCGATGCGCATGGCGACGCGGCGGTTGGTGATGGTGTAGACCGTGGCGCGCGCCTGCACGGCCCCCACGATCAGCAGGAGCGCGATCACCACCGCGCCCATCACGAGGAAGGGCGTGGAGTAGCTCAGGGCCTGCCCGAGCGGCATCCGGTCGATGAGCGTGACGAAGCGCCAGACTGCGAGCAGGACGAAATAGCCCGCGACCCATGGCAGGCTCAGCGCCTCCCAGCTCAGCCACCACCAGTGCGGGCGGCCCTGCCACAGGATGCGCTCGCCCTCGGGCGGGGTCTCGGGCAGGCCGCGGACCGGCTCGGTTGCGAAATCGTCGTGGCTCATCGTCCTGCCCTCACCCCAGTTGCGGCTCGAGGCGGGCCTCGCTCGCATAGAGCGTGCCGCCGCCGTAATAGGCCGCGATCTTGTCTTCCTCGAGCAGCGTCACCTGCCGCGGCGAGGCGTTCTGCGGGACGCCCGCGAAATGCCGCCCGAAGATCGAGCGCACCCGGACCTTGCCGCCCCAGATGCGGGAGAAGGTCATCGGCACCAGTCGCTTGCCGCCGCCGTGCTCCGCGTCGAGCTCGATCTCGAGATAGCGGACAAGCTGCTCGGGTTCGTCGATCCACATGTCGGAGACGGTGCCGACGGTTTCGCCGTCGCCCGCCACCACCGGCATCCCGCGCGGGTCGCGACCAGCAGCGACATGGAAGTGATCGGTGGCCGACATGGGCACGATCTTGGGGTGGCCGTGGCCGTCCAGTTCGGGCACGTCGCGGCGCGGGGCCCAGGAGGCGGGGCCCACGCCGTCGGCCATCGGATCGCCCGTGGGCTCGAAAGGGAAGCCGTTGCCCGCGGCGGTCTTGCGCAGCGCGAGATCGGTGCGGTCGGGGTTCTGCCCCGATGGCACGGTCACTTCGCCGCGGCCATGCGGCAGCTTGAATGTCTTGTCTCCCGGCACCGGGAACAGGCCCTGGTTGGCCGACGGGTTGCCGTCGTCATCCTCGAGCGGGTAGCCCTCGCGCATGTTCTCGCGCTGAATGTAGAAGATCAGCAGCGCGAAGAAGCCGTAGAACAGCCAGAGCGAGAGGCTTGCGAGGTCGAAATTTCCAAAGAATGGCTCGGTCATGTCAGACTCCTTTCGAGCGTATGCATGTCATGTCGGGAAATCCGCGAGCCCCATGCGGCCCTCTCCCGGTGCGCTCCGCCCGCCCTGCACCCCGTGCCGCACGAGCGGCCCGAGAATGACGAGCGTGATGAAGAGAAGCGCGATTTCAAGGTGATAGACGGTGGAATAGCCGGTGGCGGGGGTGGCCAGCGCCTCGCCCCAGGTGCCCGCCAGCGCCAGGTGGTTGACGATGTCGCGCAGCCCGCCGCCGATGGCGATGGCGAGCCCCGCCGCGGTGGCCTGTGCCGCGCCCCATGCGCCGAGCGCCAGCCCGTTGCCCGCGCCGCCCGTGGCCAGCGTCATCGCGGCGGTGAGCGTGGCCACGGCAAACAGGCCCGCGCCCAGCCCGATGAGACCGGCCCCGGCAAAGAACAGCACCGGTGCCTGCATCGGCGCGGCGAAGATCACCGTGGCGAAGGCCGCGACCCCGACAAGCAGGCCCGTGCCCGCCATGCGGTAGGTGTTGGCCCCCTTGAGCAGCGCGCGCCCGGCATGGGCGAAGCCCAGAAGCGCACCCATCGCCCAGATCGCCGTCAGAAGCGTGGTGGCCGAGACCGTGAGGCCCAGCACCTCGCCGCCGTAGGGTTCTAGCAGCACGTCCTGCATGTTGAAGGCGAGCGTGCCGAGGAACACCACCGCGAGCAGCCGCCCCGCCGTGCCGCCCGCCATCAGGTCGGCCCAGGCCTCGGCAAAGCGGGGGCGGGGGGCGGCGCGCTCGGCGCGGGTCATGGGGGTGAGCTTTTCCTGTTTCCAGAGCGCGATGAGGTTGAGGATGATCCCCACCGAGGCCGCGCCCTGCACCACGCGCACCAGCGTGAAGGGCGCGAAATCGCGCAAAAGCCAGCCGATCACGATGGCCGAGACCGCCATGCCCAGCAGGAACATCACGTAGAGCAGCGCCACGACGCGGGGGCGGGTTTCGTCGGTGGCGCGGTCGGAGGCGAGCGCGAGGCCCGCGGTCTGCGTCATGTGCAGGCCAAGGCCCGTCATCAGGAAGGCGAGCGCGGCCAGCACCTCGCCCGCCCAGGCGGGGCCGACCTGTTGCTGACCGGAAAGGACCAGCAGGGCGAAGGGCATCACGGCAAGCCCGCCCATCTGCCACAGCGAGCCGAACCAGAGATAGGGGATACGCTTCCACCCCAGGGCGGAGCGGTAGGTGTCGGAGCGGAAGCCGAGGAGCGCGCGAAACGGGGCGATGAGGACGGGCAGCGCGATCATCACCGCGACGATCACGGCAGGCACCGACAATTCCACGATCATCACCCGGTTGAGCGTGCCCAGAAGCATCACCGTGGCCATGCCGACCGAGACCTGGAACAGCGACAGGCGCAGAAGCTGCGACAGCGGCAGGCCCTCGCTCGCCGCGTCGGCGAAGGGGAGCCAGCGGGTGGTCAGCGTCATCAGTTGCGCGTTGGTGCGTTTCCAGGCCGGTCCGATCATTGCCGCACCTCCATCGCCTCGGAGATGTAGAAGCCGCGCGCGACCCGGCCCAGGGGTGCGAGCCGCGCGGCGCTGCCGGTGTCTTGCAGCGCGGCGGCGAGGCGGCGGGCGGAGTGCGGCACCATCACCGGCGAGCGGTCCGCGCGGGGAAAGAGCCGCCCCGCGCGCCACATCGTCATCAGGAGCGGCGTGCGCGGCGCGACGGTAAAGACCAC
>CAJXKX010000072.1 GCA_913055965.1 uncultured Roseovarius sp. | reverse complement strand
ACGTACTGGTTGGCGCGCAGGACGACGGCGAAGAAGGCGTGCAGCAGCGCCGCCGAGCAGGCGCCGTCGACATCGTAATCGGCGAAGACCGCGATCCGGCTGCCACGTGCGAGGTGCGTCTGCATGACGGCGACGGCGCGGTCGAGGTCGCGCAGGTGGCTGGGATCGGGCATCAGCTCTCGCAGCCGGGGAGAGAGATAGGCCTCGGCCTGCCCGGGCGCGACGCCGGCGCGGGCGAGTATTCGGCAGACCTGCTCGGGCAGCCCGGTCTGCTGGGCCAGGGCCGCGATGGCGCGCATCGCCGCGGCGTCCGGCCCTTCCCAGCGGCGCCCGGTCAGCGAGGCGTCGATACCGAGAAATGCGTCCTGTGTCGGGGCGGGGGCGGAGAGCGTCATGGCCTCGGGGGCTGGTTCAGGGATTCGCTGGCCTCCTGCCCCAGCGGGCCGGGGAGGGAAAGGGCCGGGCCGTGGTCGGTGGCGATCGAAGGCTTGGATCGGCGGCCTACGGACTTCCGCACCCCGGCAGGCGAGACGAGCGCCGCCCCCGACATGCGGGCAGGCGCGGCCCAACGGTGGTCGGAGGCCCGTCGGGCCCGCGGCGCCTTGGCGTGCGTACCCTACATCCCCGCGTTCAGCGCCTTGAAGCGGCGCAGGAAGTCGCGCTTCACCGCCATCGGCGGGCGCGGCTCCAGCGGGATCGCGCGCATCTCCTCGCCCGGCGGCGTGGTGAAGTACTTGCCCGCCTCGGCGTGGGAAAATCCGGCGATCTGCGTTGCCTCCAGCCAGGCGCTGATGCGGTCGGCGCGCTTGATGCGTTTCTTGATCACCTGCGGCAATTGCGCCGGCAGGCCGAAACGCAGATGCACCGCCGCCGCCAGCCGCGCGTCCATCTCGCGGTAATCCGGGCCCACCGCGGCCTTCACTGGCGAGATCATGTCGCCGATCACGTATTCCGGCGCGTCGTGCAGCAGCGCCGCCAGCCGCCATTTGGCAGGCGCGCGCGGCGCGAGGCGGGCATGGAGCCGCTCGACCAGCAGCGAATGCTCGGCCACGGAATAGGGAAACTCGCCCTCGGTCTGACCGTTCCACCGCGCGACGAAGCTGAGGCCGTGGGCGATATCCTCGATCTCGATATCGACGGGCGTCGGGTCGAGCAGGTCGAGCCTGCGGCCCGAGAGCATCTTCTGCCAGGCGCGGGGTGTGGGCATGGGGGCTCCGGTCTGTTGACCGGCCCTGATTAGCCGGAGCGCGGGGGATTTGCAAAGCGCGCGGCGATGGCGGCGAGAAGCGGCGAGTCGGCCCGCGCGGCGACGAAGTTGTAGCCCTTCCACGGGTCGCGCTTGAGGGCGCGGATGGCGGCGACATCCGGCATCGGTGCAAGGCCTGTTTCGCAGGAATAGAGCCGCATCTCGGGCGTTTCCAGCAGATGCGCGCTGACCGTGGAGGAGGGATCGTTGCCGTGATCCTCGTAGATCAGCACCGCGCCCTCGGCGAGCGCCCGCGCTGCGCCCCGGATCGCCGCGATCTCGGCCCCCTCGACGTCGAGCTTGATGAGCGCGGGCGTGCCGGCAGGCACCAGATCGTCGATGGCAAGCGTCGTCACCGTCTCGGTGCTGTCCTGCGCGCGGGCGGGCGCGTCGCCTGCCAGCCGGGCGGAGGCGTGGCTCAGATGGGTGTTGACGAAGGTCAGCGCCGCGCCCGTGCGCGCGTGGATCGCCGCGCGGTGCAGGGTGACGTTGGCGAGGGTCCCGGCATTGCCGTGCAACTCGGCAAAGGTGGCTCCAGAGGCCTCGACCGCGATCACCTGCCCGAAGAGCGGCGCTGCGCGCGTGGTCCAGTAGCCCTTGTTGGCCCCGAGATCGCAAAAGAGCGGCGTGGCACCGGCGGCGGCGCGCAGCAGGGCGGCGACCTCGGGCTCGTAGGGCGCGCGCCACAGGGCAAAGCGCGTCCAGTAGCCATCGTCGAGCGCGATGCGATAGGGCGGCGCGCCGCCCTCGTGCAGCCAGACGGCGGTGCCGGAGGGAAAGAGCCGCCCCAGCCCGCGCGCGAACCGGCCATAGAGCCCGCGCGTGACAGCGACGCGAAAGAGCGCCATCAGCAGGTGATACTGCAGCCGCGCGGCGGGACCGGAAAAGGTGAGATGCCGTGTCATCCCCCCGAGTTAGCGCCCACAGGCCCCCGGCACCAGTGGCACACGCGCGCCTCGCGCGCTTGTGCGACGAGTTTTGATGCACCGCGGCAGTCGCACCCCCAGATTCCGGGCAGGGCCGTGCATCCCGCCTGGTTCCGCAACGATGGAGAACACCATGTTCAAGCGTCTCTGTTCCACCGCGATCATCTTTGGCGCCGCCGCGCTTGCCCCGCCCGCCGCCGCGCAGGCGCAGGGTGTGGCCTGCCTGCCGCGCGCGGCGCTCGTCGAGCGGCTCGAAACCCGCTACAGGGAGAGCCCCGCCGGGGGCGGGCTCCAGAGCGAGACGCAGATGATCGAAATCTGGGCGTCGCCGGAGACCGGAAGCTTTACCGTCTTCGTGACCCGCGCGGACGGCCTGAGCTGTATCGTGGCGACCGGCCGACACTGGACCGGGGTGGCCGCGGCACGCGCCGAAGGCATGGCCGGGTAATCGCACGTTGCCCACATGGGGCCCGGGTGCTATCTGCCTCGCAACATTCCCACGCAAGGAGCCGGGCCCGAATGGCACAGGATTACATCGTCAAGGATATCGCGCTCGCCGATTACGGGCGCAAGGAACTCGACATCGCCGAAACCGAAATGCCGGGCCTGATGGCGCTGCGCAAGGAATACGGCGAGGCCAAGCCGCTCAAGGGCGCGCGCATCGCGGGCAGCCTGCACATGACCATCCAGACCGCCGTGCTGATCGAGACGCTGGTGGAACTGGGGGCCGATGTGCGCTGGGCGTCGTGCAACATCTTCTCGACCCAGGATCACGCCGCGGCGGCCATCGCCGCGGGCGGCACGCCGGTCTTTGCGATCAAGGGCGAGACGCTCGAGGAATACTGGGATTATGCCGACCGGATCTTCCAGTTTCCCGAGGGCGGCGCCAACATGATCCTCGACGATGGCGGCGACGCGACGCTCTACATCCTGATGGGCGCGCGCGTCGAAGAAGGCGAGACCGACCTGATCGAGACCCCCACCTCGGAAGAAGAGGTCGCGCTCTTTGCCCAGATAAGGAAGCGCATGGCGGAAAGCCCCGGCTGGTTCGTCAAGCAGCGCCACATGATCAAGGGCGTCTCCGAGGAAACCACCACCGGCGTGCACCGTCTCTACAAGATGATGGAGAAGGGGCACCTCCCGTTCCCGGCGATCAACGTCAACGACAGCGTCACCAAGTCGAAATTCGACAACAAATACGGCTGCAAGGAAAGCCTCGTCGACGGCATCCGCCGCGCCACCGACACGATGATGGCGGGCAAGGTCGCGGTGGTCATGGGCTACGGCGATGTGGGCAAGGGCTCTGCCGCGTCCCTGCGCGGCGCGGGCGCGCGCGTCAAGGTGACCGAGGTCGATCCGATCTGCGCGCTGCAGGCGGCGATGGACGGGTTCGAGGTGACCACGCTCGAAGACGTGGTCGAGACCGCCGACATCTTCATCACGACCACCGGCAACAAGGACGTGATCCGGATCGAGCACATGCGCGCGATGAAGGACATGGCCATCGTCGGCAATATCGGCCATTTCGACAACGAGATTCAGGTGGCCAGCCTCAAGAACCACAAATGGACCAACATCAAGGACCAGGTGGACATGATCGAGATGCCCTCGGGCAACCGCATCATCCTTCTGTCCGAAGGTCGCCTGCTGAACCTCGGCAACGCCACCGGCCACCCCTCCTTCGTGATGTCCGCGTCCTTCACCAACCAGGTGCTGGCGCAGATCGAGCTCTGGACCAAGGGCGAGCAATACGGCAACGAGGTCTATGTCCTGCCCAAGCATCTCGATGAAAAGGTCGCGCGCCTGCATCTCGACCGCATCGGCGTCAAGCTGACCGAACTGCGCCCGGATCAGGCCGAGTATATCGGGGTCAGGCCGGAGGGGCCGTTCAAGCCCGAGCATTACCGGTACTGATCCGCGCCATCGGCGCATGCGCACCCGCGGGCCCTGCCGGACCTGCGGGTGTTTGCGTTCGAGGGGGAGAGCGCGGAGAATTTTCCCTTTGTGACCGGAAAAACAGCCGCTATCGTTTCCCAAGCACCATTTCCGGGGCTTTTTGGGAAACGTGGGCCGACGCATCGGCTGGGTATCGGGAGAAATTTGATGGGAAAACGTGACGATCTGATTGCGCGCTACGCGGACGATTTGCGCAACAAGTGCGGGATGGAGCCCGACATGGACCTGTTGACCAAGGTGACCATCGGTTGCGGTCCGGCGATCTACAATGCCGATGCGGCCACGGTGGCGGCGGGGCAGGCCGGTGAGATCGAAACCGTCAAGAACAACTTCCTGATCAAGAAGCTCGGCCTGCCTGACGGCCCCGCCCTGACGGAAGCGATCGACCAGGTGCTCGAGACCTACGGCCGCTCGGAGCGCAACAAGTATCGTGCCGTGGTCTACTACATGCTGACCAGGCATTTCGGCAAGGAGTCGGTTTACGGCTGACCCGTCAGCCGCCCGAACGATCCGCGCCCGCCCGATGTGGCGGGCGTTTTCATGCGCGGATCACGACGCGCTGCGCAGATCGCCTGTATCGAGCACCGGCGAGGCGTCGATCTCGTCGGCATCCAGCATCGCCGCCACCCGTTCGAGCGATGCGACAAGCTGCGCCTGCTCCCAGTCCTCGAGCGCCTCGAACTTGCGCACATAGCGCTGCTGCAGCGCGTCGGGCGCGCGGCTGATCGTGTCGCGCCCGCGCTCGGTGATGAGGATGTTGATCTGCCGCCGGTCGGTCTGCGATTTTTCTCGCGTGACCATGCCGTGCCGCACAAGCTTGTCCACCAGCGATGTCACCGTCGCCTGGCTCACACGCATGCGGCGGGCGATCTCGGTGGCGGTGCTGTGGCCGCGCTCGGCCACGATCTGAAGCACGCGGAACTGCACCGCCGTCAGCCCGGCGGCACGGGCCAGCTTGCGCCCGTAGATTTCGGTGGCGCGCAGGATGCGCCGAAGCGCGATGAGGCTCTGATCGGTGCGATCCATGCGGTCTCTCCCCGTGATCGAGGCGATGGTCGCAAAGCTGTCGCTCAATTGCAATTGCTTCCCTCCTTCATGTTTCTTGTCGCTGATAGTATGATATGTTAACTGATTTTAGTCGATCTTGTGGCGTTATAGGCGGCTTTTCAGCAGACAAACTTAAATTTCAGGTTCAAGGTTGATTTCATAGGCTAAGTATTATAGTTAGTCAATCGAAACAACAGAGGGCAGATGATCCATGCGCCATGCTAGGGAAATTTTCGGGAAAGCCATGCCGTCGCTGCGCAAGCCCGCAGCCGAGGACGGGGCCGATATCTGGAGGCTCGTCCGCGCCTGCAAGCCGCTCGACGAGAATTCCATGTATTGCAACCTCGTGCAGTGCGATCATTTCCGCGACACGTGCATCGTCGCCGAGATGGATGGCGAAATCGTGGGCTGGGTTTCGGGCTACAAACTGCCCGACGATCCCGAGACGCTGTTCGTCTGGCAGGTCGCCGTATCCGAGACGGCGCGGGGCACCGGCCTTGGCACGCTGATGCTGCGCGGCCTGCTGTCGCGCGAGAACTGCAAGGGCGTGACCCGCGTGCAGACCACCATCACCCGCGACAACGGCGCAAGCTGGGCGCTGTTCCGCAAGTTCACCGAACTGAGCGAAGGCGAGCTGTCGAGCGCGCCCTACTTCTCGAAGGACGAGCATTTCGACACGCTCCACGACACCGAGTACATGGTGACGATCTCGCTCAAGGCGCGGACGAAGAAGGCGGCCTGAAACCGGCCGCCGCCCGCGCCCCAATCCAATCACATGAAGGAAAACGTTATGCCGACTGACATGTCAGCCGATCTCGAAATCTATGCCCGCCGCGAATCCGAGGCGCGCAGTTACTGCCGCAGCTTTCCCACGTCCTTCGTCAAGGCGCAGGGCTCGGAACTGACCGACGCGTCGGGCCGCACCTATATCGACTTTCTCGCCGGGTGTTCGTCGCTCAACTACGGGCACAACGACCCCGACATGAAGGCGGCCCTGATCGAGCACATCACCGCCGACGGGATCACCCACGGCCTCGACATGCATAGCGGGGCCAAGGCCGATTTCCTGAACGCGGTCGAGGAGATCATCCTCAAGCCGCGCGACATGGACTACAAGGTGATGATGACCGGCCCCACCGGCACCAACGCCGTCGAGGCCGCGATGAAACTCGCGCGCAAGGTCACCGGCCGGCGCAACATCATCGCCTTCACCAACGGCTTTCACGGCATGACCATGGGCGCGCTCAGCTGCACCGGCAACGCGGGCAAGCGTGCGGGCGCCGGTGGCGGGCCGCTCTGCGGCACCACGCACATGCCCTACGAGGGCGCGTTCGGCGAGGACGTGGACAGCCTCAAGATCATCGAGGAGATGCTCGGCAACCCGTCGAGCGGCGTCGATGCCCCCGCCGCGTTCATCATCGAGCCGGTGCAGGGCGAGGGCGGGCTCAACGCCGCCTCCACCGCCTTCATGCAGGGCGTGGCGCGGCTCGCGAAAGAGCATGGCGCGCTGCTGATCGTGGATGACATCCAGGCGGGCTGCGGGCGCACCGGCACCTTCTTCAGCTTCGAGGAGATGGGGATCGTGCCGGACATGATCCCGATGGCCAAGAGCTTTTCCGGGATGGGCCTGCCGTTTGCCGCGCTGCTCATCAAGCCCGAGCACGACATCTGGGGCCCGGCCGAGCATAACGGCACCTTCCGGGGCAACACCCATGCCTTCGTGACCGCCCGCGTGGCGCTGGAGAAATTCTGGAAGGACGACAGCTTCCGGAAGGAGATCGCGACCAAGGCCGAGATGCTGCGCGCTGCGCTCACCCGCATTGCCGACGGCATCCCCGGCGCGCGCCTCAAGGGCCGCGGCATGATGCAGGGCGTCGATGTCGGAAACGGCGATCTGGCAGGTGAAATCTGCGCGCGCGCCTTTGAAAAGGGTCTGATCATCGAGACCTCGGGCGCGCATGACGAGGTGGTCAAGGTTCTGGCCCCGCTCACCACGCCCGAGGACACGTTCGCCCGTGGCCTCGATATCCTCGCGGAGGCGGTGCAGGATGTGACCGGAACGCAGAAAATCGCAGCGGAGTGACAGACATGATCGTGAGAGACTTCAACAAGATCATCGAGAACGAACGCGAGCGCGTCGTCTCGGATGCGCAATGGTCGAGCGTGCGGATGCTGCTTGCGGATGACGGGATGGGGTTTTCGTTCCACATCACCTTCCTCGAGCCGGGATCGGAGCACACGTTCGAATACAAGAACCATTTCGAGAGCGTGTACTGCATGCAGGGCAAGGGCTCGATCACCGATATCGCCACCGGCGAAACGCACGAGATCAAGCCCGGCGTGATGTATGCGCTCGACAAGCACGATCGCCACATCCTGCGCGCCGAGGAAGAGCTCGTGATGGCCTGCTGCTTCAACCCGCCGGTGACCGGCAAGGAAGTGCATCAGGAAGACGGCTCCTACGCGCTGGTCGACAGCTAACAAGGGCTCGGGGGTACGTCCCCCGAGGAGAGGGACATGACATTTGCAACCCACACCGTCGAGAAGATCGGCGGCACCTCCATGAGCCGCGTGAACGAGTTGCTCGACACGCTCTTCATCGGCGATCGCGAGGGCGCGGCGCTCTATCACCGGGTCTTCGTGGTCTCGGCCTTTGGCGGGATCACCAACAAGCTGCTGGAGCACAAGAAATCCGGCACGCCAGGGGTTTATGCGCGCTTTGCCAACGATGACGACGATCACGGCTGGCTCGACGCGCTGACCGAGGTGGGCCGCGCGATGCGCGAGGCGCATGCCGCCATCCTCGAGAATCCGGGCGATCGCAGCATGGCCGACGAATTCGTGCGCGAACGCATCGAGGGCGCGCGCTCGTGCCTGTTCGATCTGCAGCGCCTGTGCTCTTACGGGCATTT
>CAJXKX010000071.1 GCA_913055965.1 uncultured Roseovarius sp. | reverse complement strand
CCTCGCGGTCGCGGGCCTCAATCCGCATGCCGGCGAAGGTGGCGCACTCGGCCATGAGGATGAGAAGATCGTGCGACCGGCGGTCGACGATTTGCGCGATCTCGGCATCGATGCCGTTGGCCCGTTGCCGGCCGACACGATGTTTCACGACCGAGCCCGCGCCGGCTATGACGCCGCCATCTGCATGTATCACGACCAGGCGCTGATCCCGGCCAAGGCACTCGGATTCGACGACAGCGTGAATGTCACGCTTGGCCTGCCCTTTATCCGTACCTCGCCCGATCACGGCACGGCCTTCGACCTCGCGGGAACCGGAAAGGCGCTGCCCGACAGCTTTATCGCGGCGCTCCACATGTCTGCCGAAATGGCGGCGCACAGCCAGCGGGCCAAAGCCGCGTGAGCGAACCCGGCCCTGAGAAAACCGCGGTGGATGGCTTGCCGCCGCTGCGTGCTGTCATCGAAAAGCACAGCCTTGCGACGAAGAAATCGCTCGGCCAGAACTTTCTTCTCGATCTGAACCTGACCGGGCGGATCGCCCGCGCGGCCGGCGACCTGTCTGCGGCCACGGTCATCGAGGTCGGGCCCGGCCCCGGCGGCCTGACCCGGGCGCTGCTGATGCATGGTGCGGCGAAGGTCATCGTCATCGAACGCGATGCCCGCTGTCTGCCTGCGCTGGAGGAAATCTCCGCGCATTACCCCGGCCGTCTCCAGATCGTGGAAGGCGATGCGCTGAAGACGGACTTTGCGGCGCTTGCCGGCGGGGAGAAGGTTCGGATCGTCGCCAACCTGCCCTACAATGTCGGCACCCAGTTGCTGGTCAACTGGCTGGAAGCCGAGCCCTGGCCGCCCTTCTACGAGTCGCTGACACTGATGTTCCAGCGCGAGGTCGCCGAGCGTATCGTTGCCGCGCCGGGTGACGGCGCCTATGGCCGTCTCGGCGTTCTGGCCGGCTGGCGGACGGATGCGAAGATCCAGTTCGACGTGCCACCGCAGGCGTTCTGGCCGCCGCCGAAGGTCACCTCTTCCGTCGTGAAGCTGGAACCGCGTGTCGAGCCGATCACCGCTGACGGCAAGCGACTCTCGCTGATCACGCAGCATGCCTTTGGCCAGCGGCGCAAGATGCTGCGCCAGAGCCTCAAGGCGCTCGGCGGACAGGCGCTGCTGGACGCCGCCGGCATCGACGGCGCGCGGCGGGCGGAAACGCTCTCGATCGAGGAATTCTGCCGCTTGGCGAATGCCCGGATCTAGATTGTCTCGTTAAGCAGTCCGTCGACGAAGTCGAACAGGCCCGGCCTGCGGTCGCGGCGCAGCCGCTCGGCCTTGACGATTGCCTGTACGGCGCCGAAGGCCCGGTTCAAATCATCATTGACGATGACATAGTCGTATGAACGCCACTGGCCGATCTCGTGGGCCGCGTTCTTCAACCGCTTCTGGATCGTCTCCTCGTCATCCTCGGCACGACGATGAAGTCGCGCCATGAGTTCGCCCATGGTCGGCGGAAGGACGAAGATGGAGACGACGTCGGCGGGCATCTTCTCCTGCAGCTGGTGTGCGCCCTGCCAGTCGATATCGAAGAGCACGTCACGCCCCGCGTCGATCGACGCCTGCACGGGCCCCCGCGGCGAGCCGTAGAAATTGCCGAACACATGCGCATGCTCGAGCATGCCGCCCTCGGCCACCTGCCGCTTGAACTCGGCCTCGGACAGGAAATGGTAATCGCGCCCGTCCTCCTCGCCCGCGCGCGGCGCGCGGGTGGTGGCCGAGACCGAAAAGCTGAGCGTCGGGTCCCAGTGCAACAGCCGCTGCGACAGCGTCGACTTGCCCGCGCCCGAGGGCGAGGAGAGGATGATCAGCAGCCCGCGCCGGTCGCTCATGATCCGGCCCCCGTCTTCTTCCTGGCCCAAATACCCATCCGCCCTCTCCGCTCATTCCACGTTCTGGATCTGCTCGCGCATCTGGTCGATCACGGTCTTGAGGTCGAGCCCCACCGCCGTCAGCTCCGCATCCTGCGACTTGGAGCACAGCGTGTTGGCCTCACGCATGAACTCCTGCGCGAGGAAATCGAGCTTGCGCCCCACCGGCGAGCCCTGCGCCAGCAGGTCGCGCGCCGCCGCGAGATGGGCGCGCAGCCGGTCGATCTCTTCGGTGACGTCGAGCCGCACGGCGATCATCGCCAGTTCCTGCGCGATGCGCTCGGGCGGCACCTGCTGGGCCTCGTCGGCAATGCGCGCGAGCGCCGCGCGGTGGTGAGCCGAGATCGCGTTTGCGCGATCGCCCAGCCGGTCGGCGGCCTGCGCCACCAGTGCCGCGATCCGGTCGAGCTGGCCCGCGATCACCTCTGCCAGCGCCGCGCCCTCGGTGGCGCGCATGGCGACGAACTCGGCCAGCACCGTGTCGAATTCGGCGGCAAGCGCCGCCGGGTCGGCGGAAGCGGCATCGCCCCCGGTGCCATGCTCGAGCACGCCGCGCAGCGCCAGAACCTGCGCCGCGGTCGAGGGCGCGAGGGTGAGCCCCGCCGCGTCGGCGCGGCGTTCGGTCTCGGCCAGGGCCGCAAGCGCGAGGTCGAGCGCGCCGGTGTCGAGCATGGGGGCCGCCCCGTCGGCGTGATCGTGCAGGCGCAGCGTGACCGTCACGTTGCCGCGCGCAAGCTGTGCGCCCGCCGCCGCGCGCAGCCGCGTCTCGAGCCCCTCGATACCCTCGGGCAGGCGCAGCCGCAGGTCGAGACCCTTGCCGTTGACGCCGCGCATTTCCCACAGGCGGGCGCGGGGGCCGTCCTGCGTGCCCAGCGTGGCAAAGGCGGTCATCGAGCGGATCATCGGGCGGCGCGCCTCTCTCCTCGCGGTCGGCCCCCGTGTTAGCCATTGCGCGGCCCTCTGGCAAGCCGCGCCGCGCGGACCCGTGCCGGTTAACCAGATGCCGCGAATTTTAGATACATGCGCGGAGAATTGTGGCAATTCCGCTGGTGCAGGCGGTGGGCCGGGCGCGATGCGACGGGATGGACGGGGCAAAAGGATGCGGGACGATCCGACAGGGCCGGGGCCGGAGGGCGGCGAGACCGCCGCGGAGGCGCGCATCGCGGCGCATCTGCGCGCCTTTCGCGCCCATTGGGAGCGCTGCCGGGGCGGAGCGCTGGTGCCGCGCCGCGCAGATATCGACCCGCGCGCCATCGCGCCGCTCATCTCGAGCGCCTTCATCGCCGAGCGGATCGCGCCCGGGGTGGTGCGGCTGCGGGTGGCGGGGATGCATCTCAACGACCTGATGGGGATGGAGGTGCGCGGCATGCCGCTTGCCTGTTTCATCGCGCCCGCGGATCGCGAGGCCTTCGGGCTGCGCGTCGTCGATCTGTTCGACGGCCCGGCGATCCTGCGCTTCGCGCTGCGGTCGGCGCGCGGGATCGGGCGGCCGCCGCTTGCCGCCACGCTGATGCTGCTGCCGCTGCGATCGGACCTGGGCGACATCTCCCGCGCGCTCGGCTGCCTTGTGAGCCACGGGGCCGTGGGGCGGGCACCGCGCCGCTTTGCCATCGCCGCCGCCGAGACACTGCCACTGGGCGCCCAAAGCACGGACCGGCGCGCCGCGCCGTCGCTGCGCGCGGTGACGGGCGGGCGGGATTTTCGCGCGCCGGGGACTGCCGCGCGCGCGCATCTGCGCCTGGTGACCTGAGGCCGCGCGGTCGGGCGGGTTGCCGCAAGCCAGCCAAGGCCGGGCGGGGCGGGCGCGGCCCCGCCCCCGCCGCAGGCAGGACAAAAAAAACCGCCGCGCGTTCCCTGTGGAACGGCGGCGGCAAAGTGGCCGGGCGCGGCCCTGTCGCGGATACCGGGGGGCAAGAGGCGGCCCCCGAAAGCTTGGGACAGGCAGGCATCGGAGCCCTATTCGGGACAGAAGGCTCCACAGGGCCGCGCGGCGGCAGGCAGAAACGGGATGGCGCTCAGAAAAGCGCCGGCAGATAGAGCGCCCCGACCAGCATCACCGCGAGCGCAAAGGCCCCCACGGCATCGGCGAGGATCGTGTCCCCGGCGCGGGCGGCGGATATCCTGATCTGGTGTATCATGCGGGCCTCCGATCTGATGTTGCCCGATTGTTCTCATATCGTGCCGTCCGTGTCAAGAACATAGGTGGAACAAACGGGAACAAAGGGTCACCCGACGGAAATCAGCCGGATCGCCTGATCGCGCTCCATCAGCCACAGCAGCACCCGCGCCGCCTGTCCGCGCGGCGAGGCGAGGCCGGGATCGTCGGCCAGCAGCTTGCGCGCGTCGCTCTGCGCCACGGCCATGAGCGCCGCCTGGCTTTCGAGATCGGCGACGCGAAAGCGCGGAAGGCCCGATTGCGCGGTGCCGATCAGGTCGCCCGCGCCGCGCATCTCGAGATCGACCTCGCTGATGCGAAACCCGTCCTCGGTGGCGCGCATCGTCTCGAGCCTGCGCCGCCCGCCCTCGGACAGCGGCGGCTGATACATCAGCAGGCAGGTGGAGGCCGCGCTGCCACGCCCCACCCGTCCGCGCAGCTGGTGCAACTGCGCAAGGCCGAAGCTCTCGGCGCGTTCGATCACCATGATCGAGGCGTTGGGCACATCGACCCCCACCTCGATCACCGTCGTGGCCACCAGCACCGCCGTCTCGCCGCGCTGGAACCGCGCCATAGCCGCGTCCTTGTCCTCGGGCGGCATCTGGCCATGCACCAGCCCCACCCGCCCCTCGCCAAGCGCCGCGCGCAGGCGGCGAAAGCGCTCTTCGGCGCTCGAGAGGTCCACCGCCTCGCTTTCCTCGACCAGCGGGCAGACCCAGTAGCATTGCCGCCCCTCGGCGATGGCGCGGCGCAGGTGGTCCACCACCTCGTCCATCCGGCCCATGCCCACGAGCGCGGTGGTGATCGGCTTGCGCCCCGGCGGCTTTTCATCGAGCACGCTCACGTCCATGTCGCCATATTGCGCAAGCGCGAGGCTGCGCGGGATCGGCGTGGCAGTCATCACCAGCACGTCGGCGCGCGCGCCCTTGCGGCCCAGTTCAAGCCGCTGGCGCACGCCGAAGCGGTGCTGTTCGTCCACCACGGCGAGGCGCAGGTCGGCAAAATCCACATCCTTCTGGAACACCGCGTGGGTGCCCAGCAGGATATCCGTCTCGCCCGCCGCCAGCGCCCCGAGCTTGGCCGCGCGCGCGGCCCCCTTGTCGCGTCCGGTCAGGATATCCATGCGCACGCCCGCCGCCTCGGCCAGTGGCGCGAGCCCCTGGAAATGCTGGCGCGCGAGGATTTCGGTGGGGGCCATCAAGACCCCCTGCCCGCCCGCCTCGACCGCGATCAGCAGCGCCTTGAACGCCACAAGCGTCTTGCCCGCGCCGACATCGCCCTGCAGCAGCCGGTTCATCCGCATGTCGCTGGCCATGTCGGCGGCGATTTCGGCCAGCGCGCGGGTCTGCGCGCCGGTCAGCGCATAGGGCAGCGCCTCGACCACCTTTGCCTGCAACGCGCCGGTGCCCACGGTGGCGCGGCCCTTGGCGCGGCGCAGATGCGCGCGCGCCAGCGCCAGCGTCAGCTGATGCGCCATCAACTCGTCATAGGCCAGCCGTTCGCGCGCCGGGGCGGCGGGGGCAAGATCGCCCGGCGCGGCGGGCGCGTGCGCCGCCGCGATCGCGTCGCGCCAGTCGGGCCACCCGGCCTGCGCTTTCTGCGCCGGGTCGATCCATTCGGCGAGCGCGGGCGCGCGGGCCAGCGCCGAGTGCACGGCGCGCGCCATCACCCGCTGCGTGAGCCCGGCGGTGAGCGGGTAGACCGGTTCGAAATCGGGAATCTCGCCCGCCTCCTCGACCGGCAGGACGTGGTCGGGATGCACCATCTGCGCCACCCCGTCGAACAGCTCGACCTTGCCCGAGACGACGCGCCGCGCGCCGGTGGGCAGCAGGCGGCGCAGGGAATCCTCGCGGGCGCGGAAAAACACGAGGTGAAAGCTGGTGCCCGCATCCTCGACCACCACCCGGTAGGGCGCGGAGGGGCGCGCGGGCGCGTGGTGGCGGCCCACCACCACCTCGACCGTCACGACACCGGGGATCTCGGCCCCCTGCACCGTGGCGCGGCGGCGGCGGTCGGTGCCGGAATGCGGCAGGGTCAGCAGCAGGTCGCGCGGGCGGGTAATCTCGAGCGCGGCGAGCAGTTTCGCGGATTTCGGCCCCACCCCTTCGAGCGTCTCGATCCCGGCGAAGAGCGGGAAGAGAATCTCGGGCCGGGTGCTCATGTCTCGCCGATGAGGGCGAACCAGCCGTCCTCGTCCACCACCTCGACGCCCAGCTCGGCGGCCTTCTTCGCCTTCGATCCCGCCCCCGGCCCGGCGACCAGCAGATCGGTGCGCGCGCTCACGCTGCCCGAGACGCGCGCGCCCAGCGCCTCGGCGCGGGCCTTGGCCTCGGCGCGGGTCATCCGCTCGAGCGTGCCGGTAAAGACGATGGTCTTGCCCGCGACGGGGCTGCCGGTGGTATCGGGGGCGGCGGCGGGCTCGACCTCGAGATGGGCGACCAGCCGGTCGATCCCGGCACGCTCGTGCGGCTCGGTCATGGTGCGCACGAGGCTCGTGGCCAGCACTTCGCCCACGCCGTCGATGCCCAGAAGCCGCTCCCATTCCGGCCCATCGAGGCCGGCGGCGCCATCCATCGCGGCGGTGAAGGCATCCCAGGTGCCGAAATTGCGCGCGATGAGGGCGCTGGCCTGTTCGCCCACATGCCGGATGCCGAGCGCGAAGAGCAGCCGGGAGAAGGAAATTTTTCTTTTTTCGTCAATGGCCTCGAAGAGGTTCTTCGCGCTCTTTTCGCCCCATCCCTCGCGGTTCTTCAATTGCGTGAGGCAGCCCGGGCCGTAACGCTCGCCGAGCGTGAAGATATCCGCAGGCTCGGCGATCCAGCCGTCGCGGTAGAACGCCTCGACCTGTTTCGCGCCCAGCCCTTCGATGTCGAAGGCGGCGCGGCTGACGAAATGCCGGAGCCGCTCGACCGCCTGCGCGGGGCAGACGAGGCCGCCCACGCAGCGGCGCACCGCGTCGCCCTCCTCGCGCACGGCGTCGCTGCCGCATTCCGGGCAGGTGGCGGGAAAGGCGAAGGGCCGTGCATCCGCGGGCCGTTTCGAGAGGTCCACATCGGCGATCTTGGGGATCACATCGCCCGCGCGGTAGACCTGCACCCAGTCGCCCGCGCGGAT
This sequence comes from uncultured Roseovarius sp., assembly GCA_913055965.1. GTDB lineage: Bacteria > Pseudomonadota > Alphaproteobacteria > Rhodobacterales > Rhodobacteraceae > Roseovarius. The sequence goes on along the minus strand of CAJXKX010000071.1, from coordinate 917 downwards.
ATCCTTGGGGGCACCGTCCGCATCGGGGCGGATCACCTCGCCCGAGGCGCCGCGCCCGGCGATGTAATCCTCGTTGTGCAGCGTCGCGTTCGAGACCACCACGCCCCCCACCGTCACCGGCGCGAGCCGGGCCACGGGGGAGAGCGCGCCGGTGCGGCCCACCTGGATGTCGATGGCCTCGAGCCGGGTCCAGGCCAGTTCGGCGGGGAACTTGTGCGCGATGGCCCAGCGCGGCGTGGTGGACCGGAAGCCGAGCCGCGCCTGCAGCGCGAGATCGTCGACCTTGTGCACGACCCCGTCGATATCGTAGCCGAGCGTCGCGCGCGCCTGCTCGATCTCGCGGTAATGGGCCAGCAGCGCCGCGGGCCCGTCGCAGAGCACGGTGAGCGGGTTGGTGGCGAAGCCGAGCGCGGCGAGGCGCTCGATGGCCCCCATCTGCGTGTCGGCGAGCGGCGCGGACAACTCGCCCCAGCCATAGGCGAAAAAGCGCAGCGGGCGCGCGGCGGTGATCGCGGAATCGAGCTGGCGCAACGATCCGGCGGCGGCGTTGCGGGGGTTGGCGAATGTCTTGGCCCCCTGCCCGGCCTGCCGCTCGTTCAGGGCCGCGAAATCGGCATGGCTCATGTAGACCTCGCCGCGCACCTCGAGCAGGTCGGGCGCACCCTCGAGCGTCTCGGGGATGTCGTCGATGGTGCGGGCATTGGCGGTGACGTTCTCGCCGGTCTCACCGTCGCCGCGGGTGGCGGCCTGCACGAGGCGGCCGCGCTCGTAGCGCAGGCTGAGGCTCAGCCCGTCGATCTTGGGCTCGGACGTATAGGCGAGCGGCGCATCGTCCCCGAGGCCGAGATAGCGGCGGATTCGGGTGTCGAATTCGGTGATCCCGTCGTCGTCGAAGGCGTTGCCGAGGCTGAGCATGC
>CAJXKX010000070.1 GCA_913055965.1 uncultured Roseovarius sp. | reverse complement strand
CCCGCGCGCACCGCGACCCCCTTCTTGTCGAGGATGGTCGAGATGTCATGCGCATGCGCCGCCCCGTTCATCGTGAACGAGAAGATCGCCGCCTTGCCCTCCGCCGTGCCCTGAAGGCCCAGCCAGTTGAGCCCCGACAGCCGCTTCATCGCGTAAGACGCGAGATCGGCCTCGTGGGCGGCGATCCCGGTCATGCCCACGCTCATCATGTATTCGAGCGCCACGCCCAGCCCGATGGTCTGCACGATGCCCGGTGTGCCGGCCTCGAATTTCATCGGCGGATCGTTATACGTGACCGCTTCCTTGCTGACCTCGCGGATCATGTCGCCGCCGCCCATGAAGGGGCGCATCTCGGCCAGCCGCTCGTTTTTCACGAAGATCGCGCCCGAGCCCGAGGGGCCATAGAGCTTGTGCCCGGTGATGGCGTAGAAATCGCATCCCAGATCGTCGATGTTCACCGGCATGTGCACCGCCGATTGCGAGCCGTCGACGAGCACCGGCACGCCCCTGGCGCGGGCCGCGTCGCAGATGGATTTCACGTCAACGACAGTGCCCAAGACGTTGGAAAGATGGGTGATCGCCACGAGCTTCGTCTTCGGTCCGATGGCGTCGATGACCTTTTGCGGGTCGAGATAGCCACGCGAATCCACGTCCACCCATTTGAGCGCCACGCCCTGACGCTCGCGCAGGAAATGCCAGGGCACGATATTGGCGTGATGCTCCATCACCGACAGAACGATCTCGTCGCCCGCCTCCATCCGGGGCATGGCCCAGCCATAGGCGACCATGTTGATCCCCTCGGTGGTGCCCGAGTTGAGCACGATCTGCCGCTCGTCGGCCACACCCAGGAACCGCGCGACGATGCCGCGCACCGCTTCGTATTTCTCGGTGGCGAGATTGCTGAGGTAATGCAGGCCACGATGCACATTGGCGTATTCGTGGGAATAGGCGGTCGTGACCGCGTCGATCACCGCCTGCGGCTTTTGCGCGCTCGCACCGTTGTCGAGATAGACCAGCGGCTTGCCGTTGACCTCGCGCGACAGGATCGGGAAATCGGCGCGGATTGTCTCTACGTCATACATCTCATATTCCTCCGGTCACGCGCACGCCCACCAGGCTGAGCAGCAGGCTGAGGCCGAACACGATCCCCGCAAAGGCGATGACCAGCGCGCCCGCGGCGCGCCACAGGCTGGCATAGCCATGCGCCTCGGCCATGAAGGCCAGCAGGATCCACAGCCCCCAAAGCGCCGCCACCATCACCACGATCCCGGCAAGCGCCGGGCTCGCCATCGCCAGCACCACCAGCGCCAGTTGCACCAGCAGGCGCATCACCTGCATCCAGGCCATGAGCGACAGCATGCCGCCCAGCGTCGCCTCGCCGCCCAGCGCGCGCCCTGCATGGGTAAAGGCGAGCGCCGCCAGCGCCAGCCCCACGAAGAGGATCGCGGCAAAGACCAGCGGCGCCTGATAGGCCGGGCCCATCATGCCCGCCATCGCGGGATCCGCCGGCGGATTGAGCCGGATCGCCAGGGAATAGACCAGCGTGTTGAGCGCCGCCATCAGCGCCAGCGCCAGCCAGCCCTCGCGCGCCGGAAGCCCCAGCGACAGGATGCGCCGCGCCGCGTCGCGCGGCTCAAACACTGTCTGCCGCACCAGCGACCAGAACGCCTCGCCTGCCATCACCCGCTCCATTCCGCCTCTCGCAGCCCCGATATCCAGAACCAGAGGAAAACGCCACACCAGATCAGCCCGACCCCCTGCAGACCGGGCCCCGGTCCGATGAAGCCGGCCACCAGCCCGTGCAGCAGCATCAGCGGGCTTGCCGCGAGAAACGCCCAGAACAGCGCCAGCCGCGCGCCATAGGCGGTGCCGCGCCCGCCGATGAGCCGCGCCACCCCGTGGCTGAGAAATGCCAGCGCATAGAGCAGCAGGGGCGCAATGAAGATCCACGCCATCAGCGCGCCGCCCAGAAGCGGGTTGAGGTCCTGCCCGCCGAGATGCGCCTCGCGCGCGAGGCGCGGCCATTGCGCGACGAACACCACCACGCAGGCGGCAACCAGCATGACCAGCGCGCGATCCTCGCGCACGCCCATGCCCAGCAGGCGCCGCACCACCCGGCGCGGCCCCCGATAGGTGGCGACGATGTCGCGCGTGACCGGCATCAGCCGCGCCGCCGCTCCAGCCAGGCCGCGAGCCGCGCGGTGATCTCATCGCGCAGGCTCTCCTCGGCGATCTCCTCGACCGCCTCGGCCAGGAACGACAGCACCAGCAGGTCGGTGGCGATCGGCTTGGGCACCCCGCGCGAGCGCAGGTAGTAAAGCGCATCCTCGTCGATCGCGCCCGAGGTCGAGCCATGCGAGCACGCGACGTCGTCGGCGTAGATCTCAAGCTCCGGCTTGGCGAGGAACTGGCTGTCATCGTCGAGCAGCAGCGACTGGCTGATCTGGTAGCCGTCGGTCTTCTGCGCGCCGGCCTTGACGAGGATCTTGCCCTGGAAAACACCGGTTGCCCCGTTGCGCAGCACCTTCTTGAACACCTGCCGGCTCTCGCAGCGCAGCGCGTCATGGGTGATGAACACGGTATCGTCCTGGTGAAAATCGCCGTCGCCCATGGCCGCACCCGCGACATGCGCGCTCGCGTCGTCGCCGGTCATCTCGATCACGCACTCGTTGCGCGTCATCACGCCGTTGGCGGTCATGGTAAAGGACTTGAACGCGCTCTCGGCGCCGAGCCTTGCAAAGATATGCGTGGCCGCGCGGCGCTCGTGGTCGCGCCCCTGCACGCGCACGTGGTGAAAGCGCGCGCCGTCGCCCACATCCACCTCCATCACCTTGTTGAACCGCGCCGCCGCGGGGCCGTTTTCCAGCACCGTCAGTTCCGCCCCGGCATCGAGCCGGATGACGTGGTGCAGCGCCGCGTCGGAGGTCTCGGAACGGTGGTGATAGACGAGGTTGACGGGCCGCCCGGCCGAGCCGGTGACGTGGATCAGCACGCCGTCCTCCGCGATCGCGGTGTTGAGCGCGGCCAACGGGCGCGGCACGGGCACCTGCCCGCGCGCCTCGAGCGTGCCGTAGAGATCGCGCGCCCAGTGGATATCCTGCGCGCTCACATCGGCCAGCCGCTCGATGCGCAGCCCCGCCATCGCGGGGTCGTCGCTCGCCTCGGCGTCGAACACGCCATCCACGAAAACGAGGCGCAGCCTGTCCATCTCGCCGAACATCTCGGGCTCGCCCGCATCCTCGAACAGCGCCGCGCGCGGGGCCTCGGCCTGCGTCAGGCTGTCGGGGCGGGTGAATTTCCAGTACTCGTCGCGGCGCTGCGGCAGGCCCATCGCACGCAGGCGCGCCAGCGCCTCCTCGCGGGCCGTCGTGACCCATGCGCCGCCCTCGGGGGCGCGCAGGGTGTCGATCTGAAGCGCGCCCTCCGCCGTCCTCTGCGGTGCTGCCGCCATCACGCCACCTCCGCCTTCAGATCGGCATAGCCGTTCTTCTCGACCTCGAGCGCCAGTTCCGGCCCGCCCGTCTTGATGATCCGGCCCTCGGACATGATGTGCACCACGTCGGGCACGATATGATCCAGCAGACGCTGGTAATGGGTGATCACGAGAAAACCGCGGCCCGCGTCGCGCAGCGCGTTCACGCCGTTCGCCACCAGCTTCATCGCGTCCACGTCGAGGCCCGAGTCGGTCTCGTCGAGAATGCACATCTTGGGCTCGAGAATGGCCATCTGCAGGATTTCGTTACGCTTCTTCTCGCCGCCCGAAAAACCCACGTTGACCGGGCGCTTGAGCATGTCGGCGTCGATCTCGAGCGCGCGGGCCTTCTCGCGCACCAGCTTGAGGAAATCGGCGGCGCTGATCTCGTCCTGCCCGCGTGCCTTGCGCTGCGCGTTGAGCGCGGTGCGCAGAAAGGTCATGTTGCCCACGCCGGGGATTTCCACGGGATACTGGAACGCCAGGAACAGGCCCGCCGCGGCACGTTCCTCGGTTTCCATCTCCAGCAGGTCGTGACCGTCGAGCGTGGCCGAGCCGCCGGTCACTTCGTAGCCGTCGCGCCCCGACAGCACGTAGCTGAGCGTCGATTTGCCCGAGCCGTTCGGCCCCATGATCGCATGGACCTTCCCGGCCTCGACCGTCAGGTCGACCCCCTTGAGAATGGTCTTGTCCCCGTCTTCAAGATCGACGTGCAGGTTCTTGATTTCCAGCATTTTTATCCCTTTCAAACTCGCCACGGCATCACGGCCGCAGCATCATCCCGATCGCGTCGCTCAGACGCGCCACCGGCAGCGCCGTCGGCACCACCTCGAATTCGGCCATCCGCCCCACCATCCGGCGCGGCGCGCCGATCCAGGATTCGATCCTCCGGTAATGGCGGCGCGGGCCGTAATCGTCGAACAAGAGCCGCACGGGCTTTTGCGTATGAAGCGCCGTCGCCAGCGCGCAGCCGGTACGGAACCGGCCATCCACCAGCACCACGTCGGGTGCCACGTCGCCGCGCTCCCACACCCCGAGCGCGTAGAGCGGATAGCGCAGGTAGCCGCCCTTGCCCTGCGGGTGCCCCCAATCGCGGGTCGGGCCGATATCCGACCAGATCACCTCGATCTCGGTGCCCTCGGCGGGCGGGTCGGCGTCCAGTCGATCCCTGAGCGTTGCGGCCCAGTCCGCATCGCTCTCGACCGACCAGACACGCTTGCCCGGCATCCGCGCGGCCAGCATCGTCGAGCCGCCCGCCCCGTATTCGAGGATCGCGTCCGCCTCCGCATAGGCCGCGCGCAGATGCGCCGCCTCGGCCTCGGGCATGGCCGGGCCGGTCCGCGCCAATGCCTCCGCCCCGATCATCTCAGCCTCGTGCATCCGCCCGCGCCCGGTCGATCAGCCGCACCATCGCGATGGTCAGCGCGCTCCAGCACAGGAACAGCACCGCGCCGATCGCCAGTTCCAGCAGTTCCGCGCTCTGTGCCGAAATCATCCCCGCCTCGACGCATTCGGCGACGATCTCGTCATGACCAAGCGCCAGCAGAAAGATGGTCAGATGCCCCAGGATCAGCAGGCCCAGCTGCCGCCCCTCCCGCCGCAGCCGCGGCGGAAAGCGCGTGAGCCACGCGATCGCCAGGTGACGCGGCCCGCCGATGAGCCCCTGCCCGGTCATCAGCCCACCGACCCTTCGAGCGAGATCGCCACAAGCTGCTGCGCTTCCATCGCGAATTCCATCGGCAGCGCCTGCAGCACCTCGCGGCAAAAGCCGTTGACCACGAGCGCGACGGCCTCTTCCTCGTCCATGCCGCGCTGGCGGCAATAGAACAGCTGATCGTCATCGACCTTCGAAGTCGTCGCCTCGTGCTCGACGCGGCTCGAATTGTTCTTGACCTCGATATAGGGCACCGTGTGCGCGCCGCAGGTATCGCCGATCAGCAGGCTGTCGCATTGCGTGTAGTTGCGGCTGTTCTTCGCCTTGGGGTGCATCGAGACAAGGCCGCGATAGGTATTCTGCGCGTGGCCCGCGCTGATCCCCTTCGACACGATGCGCGAGCGGGTATTCTTGCCCAGATGGATCATCTTGGTGCCGGTATCGGCCTGCTGCCAGTTGTTGGCGATGGCGATCGAGTAGAACTCACCCTGGCTGTCATCGCCGCGCAGGATGCAGGACGGGTATTTCCACGTCACCGCCGACCCGGTCTCGACCTGCGTCCACATCACCTTGGCCCGGTCGCCCCGGCAATCGGCGCGCTTGGTGACGAAATTGTAGATCCCGCCCTTGCCGTTCTCGTCGCCGGGAAACCAGTTCTGCACGGTGGAATACTTCACCTCGGCATCTTCCTCGACGATGATCTCGACCACCGCGGCGTGCAGCTGGCTCTGGTCGCGCTGCGGCGCGGTGCAGCCCTCGAGATAGCTCACATAAGAGCCCTTGTCGGCGATGATCAGCGTGCGCTCGAACTGCCCGGTATTCTCGGCATTGATGCGGAAATAGGTGCTCAGCTCCATCGGGCAGCGCACGCCCGGCGGCACGTAGACGAAGGACCCGTCGGAAAAGACCGCCGAATTGAGCGTGGCGTAGAAATTGTCCGACACCGGCACGACCGAGCCGAGGTATTTCTTCACCAGTTCGGGGTGTTCCTTGATCGCCTCGGAAATCGAGCAGAAGATCACGCCCGCCTTCTTCAACTCCGCCTGGAAGGTGGTGCCGACCGAAACGGAATCGAACACCGCATCCACGGCCACCTTGCGGCCTTCGGCGGGTGCATCCTCGGCCCCCTCGACACCGGCGAGGATCATCTGCTCCTTGAGCGGGATGCCCAGCTTTTCATAGGTCGCGAGCAGCTTGGGGTCGACCTCGTCGAGCGACTTGGGCTTGACCTCCATCGACTTGGGCCGGGCATAGTAATACTGCTTCTGAAAGTCGATCTTGGGATAATCGACCATCGCCCAGTCGGGCTCTTTCTTCTCCAGCCAGCGGCGATAGGCGGCGAGCCGCCACTCGGTCATCCATTCCGGCTCTTCGTTCTTGGACGAGATCAGGCGCACGATATCCTCGTCGAGACCGAGGGGCGCGTAATCCATCTCGATATCGGTATCCCAGCCGTACTTGTAGGCACCGCCCACCTGCCGCACGGTATCGACCGTCTCGCGATCCACGCCTTCCTTGACCTGCGTCTCGTCCAAAGCCGCCATTGCCGTTCTCTCCTGTCGCTCAGGCCAAACGGGCCCGATGTCTGTTCCACAGCCTCGCCCAGGTTTCGGCGAAGCGCATGATATCGTCCGTCGTCGTCCCCGGCCCGAGCGAAACGCGCAGCGCGCAATGCGCCAGCGCCGCATCGAGGCCCATCGCCTGCAAGACGCCGCTCGCCCGGACCTTGCCGCTCGAGCAGGCGCTGCCCGAAGACACGGCAAAGCCGGCAAGGTCAAGCGCCATAACCTGCGTCTCGCCCTTCCATCCCGGCGTGACGATGCACGCCGTGTTGGGCAATCGGGCCGAGTCTTGCCCAACGAAAATAGTCTCCTTCGAAATCTCTGCAATAGTTGATTCTAGAATGTTTCTAAGTTTTTCGACCTCGCCCCAGACGCCCGCGGCCAGATCGCGCGCCGCCGCCTCTGCCGCCGCGCCGAACCCCGCGATGCCGATCAGGTTCTCGGTGCCCGCGCGACGGCCCATCTCCTGCCCGCCGCCGCGCAACTGCGCCGCCACCTCGGTGCCCTGACGAACCACCAGCGCCCCAACGCCCTTTGGCCCGCCCAGCTTGTGCGCAGACACGAGCGCCATCTCGGCACCGGTCCAGTTGAACGCCACCGGCAGCTTGCCGAAGGCCTGCGTCATGTCGCTGACGGCGATACCCCCGGGCAGCGTCTGGATAACGCCGGTTTCGGAATTGGCCAGTTGCAGCACCGACCGCGCAGGATCGGCCACCGTCACGAGCCCCCGCGCATCGACCGGCAGATCCTCCGCGATCCAGGCGCGCACCGCGTCGTGCTCGACCGCCGCCCCCGCGAGGCCCCGCCCCGCGCAGGCCAGCGCCGCCGCCTCGGTCGCGCCGGAGGTAAAGATCACCTCGGCCCCGTCGGCACCGAACGCCTCGGCGACCTGCGCGCGCGCGCGCTCCACCAGGGCCTTGGCCGCGCGTCCCTCGGCATGCACCGAGGACGGATTGCCCAGCACCTCCATGGCGTCGATCATCGCGTCGCGCGCCTCGAGGCGCAGCGGCGCGGTCGCGTTATGGTCGAGATAGACCCGCGTCATGTTTCCCCCGTCCGGCAGCCACGTCCGGCAGGGCCCGTCGGCTCCCGTCGCGGCGGCCTGTCAGATATGGATCACGCGCCCGTAGGCGTCCAGCACCGATTCATGCATCATTTCCGACAAGGTGGGATGCGGGAAGACCGTGTTCATCAGGTCTTCCTCGGTGGTCTCGAGCGTGCGCCCCACCACGTAGCCCTGGATCAGTTCGGTCACTTCCGCGCCGATCATGTGCGCGCCCAGAAGCTCGCCTGTCTTGTCGTCGAACACCGTCTTGATCATGCCCTCGGCCTCGCCCAGCGCGATCGCCTTGCCATTGCCGATGAAGGGGAAACGGCCCACCCTGACCTTGTGCCCCTTTTCCTTGGCCTGCGCCTCGGTCAGGCCCACGCTCGCGATCTGCGGGTGGCAATAGGTGCAGCCCGCGATGCT
>CAJXKX010000069.1 GCA_913055965.1 uncultured Roseovarius sp. | reverse complement strand
GCGCATTGGCGATGGCGCGCGCCTGCTCGTCCGCGCTCTCGAACCGGCGATGCACGAAGGGCGGCACCGGCACCTGCTCCTGCACCATGCCATGCGCGCGCAGCACCTCGGCCGCCGCCGCGCGCTCGTTGCCGCGGATGGGCGAGGTCATGAGCCAGGGCTTGCGCGGGCCGCAGGCCGCCAGCACCCGGTCGAGCGCGCGCGGCATGAGCTGCGCCACCGAGCCGCATTCGACGATCATGTCCACCCGCCCCAGCGCGGCGGCGAAGGGGCCGGAGGGCGCGGCGGTTTCCAGATCCTCGGCATGGCCGTCGTCGAACAGCCCGACCGCGCGCCCGTAGGCCACCGCGTTGGGCATGATGTCGAGCCCGGTCGCGTGCAGCCCCGGCGCACGCCGCGGCAGCCGCGCCAGCCAGTCGCGGTCGCGCGCGATCACCTCCGCGGTGGACAGCCCGTCAAAGACAGGATCGCGGTAGCGCGCAAAGACCTCGGCCAGCGTGATCTCGAAGCGCATGAGCAGCGTGACGATGCCATAGCTCGACGCGAAATCGAGGATGCGCGGCGCATCGATCCCGCGCAGGCGGCACAGCGCGTCGAGCCCGGCGCGGAACGCCGCCGTGGCGTGGTGCTGGTTGCGGTAGCCCAGCGCGTCCATCATCCGGAAATAGGCCCGGCAATCGGGCTGGTCATAGGTGTCGTCGAAGATGGTGACAAAGGCCTCGCCCTGCGGTTCTTCGGTCATCTGAACGCTCCTTGCGCCTGCCGCGTGCCGCGCCAAGGTGCGCGCCCGGCCCGCGAAAGGCAAGCGCGCGCACGCCCGCGTGATCACGACCCCGCGAACCGTGGCCCGCGTGAAACATTATTGCGCACCGGTTGAGCCATCGTGAACCCCCGTGCGCCGAAGTCATTTGCCACCGCGCCCGCCCTGCCCCATCCTGTTGCCATGGCGCACGCGCAGCGAGAAAGAGGAACGATCATGGCCCATGCCGGCACCCAGGCACTACCCGAGAATCCGCGGATCATGATGGGCGCGGCGCTCGCTTGGGCCGCGGTGGTGATCTTTGCGGCGGGCAATTCCATCGTCTCGCTGCTGGCCGAGATCGGCCAGGACAACCTGATCAACGGGCGCAACGTCATCACCTATTGCAACCTGCTGTTCGTCGGCTCGCTGATGTCGATCCTGCCCATGGCGCTGATGTTCTGGCGGGAATGGACGCTGGAGAACCTGCGCAAGCTGACCCGCTTCAACTGGATCATCCTCACCCTGTCGGCCTTCCTGTCCTCGGCGCTGACGCCGGGGCTGTTCTTCTACGCGCTCGAACACACCACGGTCACCAACGTGGTGCTCGTGGGCCGGATCGAGCCGCCGCTCTTCCTGCTCGCCGCCTGGCTCATCCTGCGCGAGGAGTTCGAGCCCTGGGCCTTCGCCGCCGGTCTGGTGGCGCTCGGCGGGGCGGTGCTGATGCTGTGGCTCAACGGCGAGGGCGGCTTCGCCATCGGCAAGGGCGAGATCGGCGCGCTGCTGGCGACGCTCTCGTACATCGCCTCGACGCTGGTCGCGCGCACCGGGCTGCGCGGCATCCCGCTGGGCATCTACGCGATCTACCGCACGGTGGTGGGCACGATCTTCTACTTCTTCCTCGCGATCTACCTGTTCGGCCCGGACCATTTCGAGGACGTGTTTCACCCGCTGGTCTGGGAATGGGTCTGGATCTACGCGCTGATCGTGGTGATCGGCGGGCAGTTCGCCTGGGCGCTGGGGCTGAAATACGCGCGCTCGGGCGACGTGTCGCTGGCCACCTCGTTTTCGCCGCTGGCCGCGATCCTGATCGCCATGGTGCTCTTGGGCGAGGATCCCGGCCCCGGCTTCCTGCCCGGCGGCGCGATCATCCTGCTGGCCATCGGGCTGGGGCAATACGGGCGGATGCGGTCGCGCCGCGGGCGCGACGACTGCCCGACCGTGGCCCCGGCCCGTGCCCGCGCGATGGAGCACGAGGGCGAGGTGAACTTCAAGGGCACCTGAGAGACGCGGCGCATACCGGCCCCGGGCCTGCCCCGACGACCCCGCCCCCCGCGGATCATGGCGGCGAGACCGGGCCCGCCACCACACGGAACAGCTCGCGCGGGGCGACCTCATCCGGCAGGTCCATCGCGTCGAGCGCCGCGCGCTTGAGCGCCATGCCCGCCTGCAGCGGCACCGCGACATCCGGCGTGCCGCCGGTTTCCCATATCTCCAGCGGCAGGTCCGTCCGGGGCATCGGGGCCGCGATGTCCGGTGTCCGGATCACCCGCAGCCGCGCGGCGTTGGCATGGGGCCGATGCGCCGCCGCCTCGGCCAGCGGCACCCGGCGGTAGGTGGGAAAGCCGCCGAACACCGCATCGAGCGCCGCGCCGCCAGAACCGAGGCAGACGCTCACCCGCGCCCCGGCGACGAGCTTTTCGGCGATCGCCCCGCCCGCCTGCCGCACGGCCTGCGCCTCGTCCCCGGCCATGACCACCACGTCGTCGCGCATCCCGAGGGGCTGCCGCGAGAGCAGGAAGGCAAAGATTTCCTCGGCCATGCTGCTGTAATGACCGGGATTGCGGGAATCGTGGACGATGCGCCCGATATCGACCTCGGCCACCCCGGCACCGGCGGCATGGACGCGCAGCATCACGTCGAGATCGACGGCATAATTCCAGGTGAGCCGCGCATGCGCGATCCGAGACCGGTCGAAAAGATAGATGCCGGAATTGGGCGCGCGCAGGTCTCCGAGGCCGGGAAACATCACCCGCAGGGCGGGCCCGACCAGCAGCCGCGTCATCGGCATCGGGTCCTTCGGGTCGTTCCAGACGCCCTTGACCAGCCCGACGCCCGGTGCGCGCGCCTCGGCCATGCGCGCGAAATACGCGGTCTCGAAGCGGCCCAGATCGGCATCGACCTTCATCACCCAGTCATGCGCCGCCGCCGCCACGCCGCTGCGCACCGCGTTGCCCATCCCGGGGTGCGACTCGGCGATGACGCGCGCGCCCGCCCCGGTTGCCAGCGCCGCGGTGGCGTCGGACGAGCCGTTGTCGATCACCACGACCTCGGCCACGCAGGGCAGGCCCTGCATGGTGGCGACCACCTGCGCGATGGTCTCGGCCTCGTTGCGGGCCGGGATGATGACGCTGATCGGTGCTTGCATGGCGGCTCCTTGGCGGGGCGGGGTTTCGACGCGCAAAGCCTATCCGCCCGCGCGCGCGGCCACAACGCCCCGCCCGCGCCTCAGAAGCTCATCGTGGCGGCAATGGCCCGCGACCAGGCATCACATTTCCGCGTGCGCTCGGCGGCGTCCATGCGCGGCTCGAACCGGCGTTCGAGCGCCCATCCGCGGGCGAATTCCTCCTGCCCGGGGTAGAGTCCCGCCTGCATCCCGGCGAGCCATGCCGCGCCCAGCGCCGTGGTTTCGAGCACCTCGGGCCGGTCCACCGGCGCATCGAGGATATCGGCCAGGAACTGCATCGCCCAGTCGCTCGCGCTCATGCCGCCATCCACCCGCAGGATCGCGTCGGCGCCGTGCCCCTCCCAGTCGGCGCGCATCGCCTCCAGCAGGTCGCGGGTCTGGAAGCCCACGCTCTCCAGCGCCGCGCGCGCCATCTCGGCGGGTCCGGTGCCGCGCGTCAGGCCGAACACCGCGCCGCGGCAATCGGGCCGCCCATAGGGCGCGCCGAGCCCGGTGAAGGCGGGCACGAGCACCACCCCCTGATGCGGGTCGGCCTCTTCGGCCAGAGGCTGCGTCTCGCGCGCCTCGCGAATGAGCCGCAGCCCGTCTCGCAGCCATTGCACCACCGCGCCCGCCACGAAGATCGAGCCCTCGAGCGCGTAGGTGGGCTTGCCGTCCAGCTGGTAGGCGATGGTGGTGAGCAGCCGGTTCTGCGACATGACCGGCTCTGCCCCGGTATTGAGCAGCGCGAAACAGCCCGTGCCATAGGTGGACTTGAGCATGCCGGGGCTAAAGCAGGCCTGCCCGACGGTGGCCGCCTGCTGATCGCCCGCCACGCCCAGTATGGGGATTTCGCGGCCGAAGAGATCGGCGCGGGTGTGCCCGTAATCGGCGGCGCTGTCGCGCACCTCGGGCAGCATCTGCATGGGAATGTCGAGCAAGTCGCAGATGGTCTCGCTCCAGCGCCCCTTGCGGATATCGTAGAGCAGCGTGCGCGCGGCGTTGGTCGCGTCGGTGGCGTGCACGCGCCCGCCGGTCAGCTTCCAGATGATGAAGCTGTCCACCGTGCCGAAGAGCAGGTCGCCCGCGCGCGCCTTGTCGCGCGCACCGTCCACATGGTCGAGGATCCAGGCCAGCTTGGTCCCCGAGAAATACGGATCGAGCAGGAGCCCGGTGCGCGCCGTCACCATGTCCTCGTGCCCCGCCTCGCGCAGCCGCGCGCAGGTGGCGGCGGTGCGGCGATCCTGCCAGACGATGGCGCGATGGATGGCGCGCCCGGTATGGCGGTCCCAGACCACGGTGGTCTCGCGCTGGTTGGTGATACCGATGGCGGCCACGTCCGAGCCGGTGATCCCCGCCTTCTCGATGGCCGCGCGGCAGGTGGCGGCGGTGGTGGACCACAAATCGCCCGCGTCATGTTCGACCCAGCCGCTGTCGGGATAATGCTGGGGAAACTCCTCCTGCGCGGAGGTCACGGGCTTCATGTCCGTGCCGAACAGAATCGCGCGGCTCGACGTCGTGCCCTGGTCGATGGCGAGGATATGGGTCATGGGAAAGGTCCCCGTTCAAGTGCACGTCATCCCCGGGCTTGACCCGAGGATCTCTCGGATGTGCGGGAGAACCTCGGGTCAAGCCCGAGGATGACGCCCGCACCGGGGCACGCCTGAGCGCGCCCCGGTACCTGCCGTCACTGCCAGGACTTGATCAGCTCGTCATAGGAAACGGTGATCGGTTCCTCTTCCTCGTTTTCGAGCTTGGGATAGGGCGCGCCCGGCTGGCTCAGCCAGTATTCGGGGTCGCGCTCCTCGTTGAGCTTGGGGCCGATATCGCCCTGCACGCCCGCCCGTTCCAGCCGCTCGAGCACACGCTCCTGATCGGCGCAGAGCGCATCGAGCGCCTCCTGCGGGGTCTTGGCGCCCGACATGGCGTCACCGATATTCTGCCACCACAGCTGCGCCAGCTTGGGGTAGTCGGGCACGTTGGTGCCGGTGGGCGACCACTGCACGCGCGCGGGCGAGCGGTAGAACTCGACCAGGCCGCCGAGGCGCGGCGCACGTTCGGTGAAGTGATCGGCGTTGATCGTCGACTCGCGGATGAAGGTGAGGCCCACATCCGATTTCTTGAGATCGACGGTCTTGGAGGTGACGAACTGCGCATAGAGCCACGCGGCCTTGGCGCGGTCCACCGGGGTGGATTTCATCAGCGTCCAGGACCCTGCGTCCTGGTAGCCGATCTTCTGGCCTTCCTTCCAGTAGACGCCATGCGGCGAGGGCGCCATGCGCCACTTGGGCGTGCCGTCCTCGTTCATCACCGGCAGGTCGGGCTTGACCGTGGCGGCGGTGAAGGCGGTGTACCAGAACATCTGCTGCGCGACATTGCCCTGCGCCGGGATCGGCCCGGCCTCGGAGAAGGTCATGCCGGCGGCGGCGGGCGGCGAGTATTTCTGCAGCCATTCGATCGCCTTGGTCACGGCATAGACCGCCGCGGGCGCGTTGGTCGCGCCGCCACGGGCCACGCAGGAGCCGGTGGGCTGGCTCTGCTCGTTGACGCGGATGCCCCATTCATCGACCGGCAGACCGTTGGGCTCGCCCACGTCTCCCATGCCCGCCATCGACATCCACGCATCGGTGTAGCGCCAGCCGAGGGACGGGTCCTTCTTGCCGTAATCCATGTTGCCGAAGACCTCGCCCTCGACGCCCAGATGCGACAGGTCGCGCCCGGTGAAGAATTCGGCGATGTCCTCGTAGGCCGTCCAGTTGACCGGCACGCCGAGGTCATAGCCGTATTCGGCCTTGAAATCGGCCTTGTTCTTCTCGTCGTTGAACCAGTCGTAGCGGAACCAGTAGAGGTTCGCGAATTGCTGGGTCGGCATCTGGTAAATCTTGCCATCGGGCCCGGTGGTGAACGACAGCCCGATGAAATCGTCGATATCGAGCGTCGGGCTGGTCACGTCCGCCCCCTCGCCCGCCATCCAGTCGGTCAGGTTGCGCACCTGCTGATAGCGCCAGTGGGTGCCGATCAGGTCGGAGTCGTTGACATAGGCGTCATAGATGTTCTGGCCCGACTGCATCTGCGTCTGCAGTTTCTCGACCACGTCGCCCTCGCCGATGAGGTCATGGGTGATCTGGATGCCGGTGATCGCCGTGAATGCCGGCGCCAGCACCTGGGCCTCGTATTCATGCGTCGCGATGGTCTCGGAGACGACCTTGATCTCCATCCCGCGGAACGGTTCGGCGGCGTCGATGAACCATTGCATCTCGGCCTCCTGTTCGGCGCGGCTCAGCACCGACAGGCCGCCGATCTCGTCATCGAGGAACGCTTGCGCGGCCTCCATGTCGGCCGAGGCCTGCCCGGCCATCAGGCCGAGCGAGACGATCGCCGTTGTCGTTGTCAGTCTCAAGTTCATGTTGTCCTCCCTGATGAACTTTCGGTTCGTGGTTTTTGCCCCCTCACACCCAGCGGAATACCGCCGCGGCATAGATGAGGCAGACGATCAGCGCATAGGGTTGGTTCGCGCCGACAAGCCCGAGCCAGGCCAGATTGATGAAGGCCGAGCCCAGAAGCGTGATGAAGAGACGATCCCCCCGCGTCGTCTCGATGCGCAGGATGCCCCTGCGCGGGGTTTCGGGAAATTTCGCGGCCAGCACCGTGAAGGTGATCAGCAAGCCCGCGATCACCATGAAGAAGATCGCCGTGGGCCAGGTCCATGCCATCCATGAAAGGTCCATCAGATGCTCCCTTGCTGAGTGGATGCGCGGCGGCTCAGCCGTCCCGCCCGGCGCAAGCCGGGCAGCGCCCGACCTCCCCCCGGAGGGCGCTTTGGCGATGTCGCACACCGCTCGCGCGGCATGGGGGCTTGTATCGGGGCGCGCCTCGGATGCGTCGCACCCGCGCCCTCCAGGTCGGGCGCTGCCCGGCTTGCGACCACGACCATCACACCCTCCCCAACGCGAAACCCTTGGCGATGTAGTTGCGCACGAACCAGATCACCAATGCCCCCGGCACGATGGTCAGCACCCCCGCCGCCGCGAGCACGCCCCAGTCGATGCCCGCCGCGCCCTGCGTGCGGGTCATGATTGCGGCAATCGGCTTGGCGTCCACGGTGGTGAGCGTGCGCGACAAGAGCAGTTCGACCCATGAGAACATGAAGCAGAAGAACGCCGCCACGCCGATGCCGCTCGCAATCAGCGGCATGAATATCTTCACGAAGAAATGCCCGAAGGAATAGCCGTCGATATAGGCGGTCTCGTCGATCTCCTTGGGCACGCCGCGCATGAAGCCTTCGAGGATCCACACCGCCAGCGGCACGTTGAACAGCGTATGCGCCAGCGCCACCGCGATATGCGTGTCGAAAAGCCCGACGCTCGAATAAAGCTGGAAGAACGGCAGCGCGAAGACCGCCGGCGGTGCCATCCGGTTTGTCAGCAGCCAGAAAAAGAGGTGCTTGTCGCCCAGGAACCGGTAGCGCGAGAAGGCATAGGCGGCGGGCAGCGCCACGGCGACCGACAGCACCGTGTTCATCGTCACGTAGATGATCGAGTTGACATAGCCCATGTACCACGCCGGATCGCTGAGGATGGTGCGGTAATTGTCGAGCGTGAGGGTCTCGGGCCAGAGCGTGAAGGTGTTGAGGATCTCGGTATTGGTCTTGAGGCTCATGTTCAGCAGCCAGTAGATCGGCAGCATCAGGAACACGAGGTAGAGGGTCATCACCACGTTGATGCGCGGGCGGAAATTCATCACTTGCCCCCCTGCTTGTCGAGATTGGTCATCACCGTGTAGAACACCCAGCTGACCGCGAGGATCACCAGGAAATACATGATCGAGAACGCCGCCGCCGGGCCGAGATCGAACTGCCCCAGCGCCATTTTCACAAGGTCGATGCTGAGGAATGTGGTGGCATTGCCGGGACCGCCCCCGGTGACCACGAAGGGCTCGGTATAGATCATGAAACTGTCCATGAAGCGCAGGAGAATGGCGATCATCAGAACGCCCATCATCTTGGGCAGTTCGATATAGCGGAACACAGCCCAGCG
>CAJXKX010000068.1 GCA_913055965.1 uncultured Roseovarius sp. | reverse complement strand
GAGCAGCACGGTCTTGACCTCGTAGAGCGATCTCTCGGGCGTCATGTCCGCGATGGCGGGCACGTAGCGCCGTGCATCGGCGATCATGTGGCGCACGCGGCTCTCGGGAGGCTGCCCCGCGAGGATATCGTAGGGCGGGCGGGAGTCCGTGCTGTCGCGCCAGCTTCGGTGCGGCGTGTAGCGCACGTGGGTCAGCGAATGCAGCCCTTCGGCCGGAAACGGCATGGCCGAAAAGAACGGCCCGTCCATCACCGTCACGCCCAGCGCGCGCAAATCGTCGGGCGGAGTGACCAGCGCGATCTCGGCCAGTTCGTATTTCAGCGGCGCGAGCGGCAGGCCGGCGGCGTCGAGCACGCGGTTGAGATGGGCATAGGTGACGTTGAACACATGCCGCGCCCGCAATTCCGTCCCGTCCGACAGCGCGACCGTGACGGCGCCCCCGACCTCCGACAGGCCCTCGACACTGGTTCCGAGTCGCGTCTCTATCTCGGCCCGGGCGAGCCGTTCTTGCATGAGCGCACGCAAAACGCTGTGATCGAACGCGAATTCGGTGCAGGCGAACGCGGCCTCTATGGTGTCGGGCGAGAACATCGCGGCTTGCGCGGGCGAGGCCGGAGCGATCGGCGCGCCCATGTTGCGGAACACGCGCAGGAAGCGGTTCGCCGAAACCCGCGAGCGGTAGCGTGCCAACCCGTAGAGCATGTCGAAATCGCGCACCACCGCCTCGGGAAAATCGCGGGCGAACCGCTGGTGAAGCATCAGGGACTTGACCGCCGTCAGCGCGTTGCGCGGGTAGTGAAAGCCGGTATGCACCCGCGCCTGATTGACCCGCGAGGCGCGCTGCATGAGTTCGTCGGCGGCCTCTACGAGGACCGTCCGTGCCGAAACGGAGCGCAGCACCAGCGCCAGCGCGGCCCCGTAGAATCCGCCGCCGATCACGAGGTTGTCGAGGATCGGCTTCCCGGTCATGGGGGATCGCGGCCGTCTTGTGTGGTCTCGACGTTGAGA
Organism: uncultured Roseovarius sp.; assembly: GCA_913055965.1. Lineage (GTDB taxonomy): Bacteria > Pseudomonadota > Alphaproteobacteria > Rhodobacterales > Rhodobacteraceae > Roseovarius. Next base: position 7,222 of record CAJXKX010000068.1, on the reverse strand, counting down.
TCCTGCGCGACGCGGGCAAAGAGATCGGCGTGGCCGCGCTCGTCCACCACGTCGTCAAGCGCGTCGGGGGTGACGAGATCGATGAGCTTGAGCAGACCGGAGGCGAGACCGAAGATCGCGACCCCGAGGAAGAACGCGGTCAGGCTGATCGCCAGCGAGGTGGTGAACCAGCCGGGCTGTACCGCGCTGGCAAACAGCCACACGCAGACCGCGTAGACCGCAAAGGCGAGCGCCCCCAGCGCGGTCAGTATCGACAGCACCGAGACCCAGCCCAGCACCGATGGGGCCGAGTGCACCAGCAGTTTCTGCACGATGCCCAGGCGCCGCCTCAGGCCGCCCGCCCGCGTCGGCTTGCAGCCCTGCGGTATCTCGCGGTAGCGCACCGGGACGCCCGCGTCCCGAGGCATGAAACGCAGAGCCAGCTGCCGGTCGGCACGGGCGAGCAGGCGGTTGAGCAGGGTGCGCGGCAGCACCGCCGTCTGCATGTCGCGCGCCTGCACGCGAAACCCGCTGCTGTGGCCCAGGACACCCAGAATCCCGTCGAGCAGCACGCGACGTTCGTCCCGTCGCGCAACGATCACGTCGCCCGTCTCGGCGGCTTCGTCCAGCATCGCCGGGATATCCAGGTGGTCCGTCTCGTCGAGCGCGGCCAGCACGACAAGGTCCCCGATCGCCTCGGAGGCACCGATCACGCGGCGGCGGTAATGCTCGGACAGGCCGCGCGTGCCCAGAACGCGCAGGTTGGGAAGGTCGGCAAGCAGCGGGTCCAGCTTTGCCGTTTCCGCCGCGTCGGTGACGATCACGATCTCCCAGTAACGCCAGGCCTCATCCAGCCGGGCGGCGAGCGCCCGCAGGCAGGCCCGTGCCGGTGCATCGCCCGGCGCTTCGGCGAAACAGACCGAAACGAGGAAATCCTCGCGGCGCGTCATCCCCGTGCCTCCGCGTCGCGCGCGGCCGCGGCAAGCCGGGCGACGTGGATGCCCAGCGTGTCGAGCCCGCCCTCCGGCGCGGCCATTTCCAGCGACACCCAGCCCGAATAGCCCGCCGCGTGCAGGACCGACAGGAGATGCCGGGCGTCGGCATGGCGCGCCGGGGCGGGGGCGAGAAAGGGCTCGCTCACATGGACATGGCCGATCAGGTCGGCGGTATCTGGGATCAGCCTGTCGACATGCCGGAATGCATCGTTCATGTGCATCGCTCCGACATCGAAATTCACGGTCACGGCAGGATGGCCGAGCGCCCTGACAAAACCGGTTGCCGCTTCGGCATCGGTCAGGAAATTGGTGCCGTAGGCCGCGGGGTTGGCCTCGATGGCGATCCGGGTGCCCGCGGCCGCCGCGGCGTCCCCGAGTGCGCCGAAGATCGTCACGGCCCGGTCATGCGCCTCTTGCGCGCTCATGTGATCCGGGATCACCCGCTGTTTCGGCGAGCCGAAGACGAGGTTGGGGATTCCCAGCGTTTCCGCGAGGCCGATGGCACGGAGCATCCCGCTGCGAAACCGGTCGCGTGCCTCGGTCGGACCAAAGAGCGCCGCCCCCTCCACCCCGTAGAGCAGCGACTGCATCGACACGAGCCGCAGCCCCGCATCCGCGGTCTCGGCGAGCACGCGGGCCAGCGTCGTCGCGTCGGGGACGAACGGATCCTCCGCACCGTCCAGAAACAGCCCCGGGGCGATCTCGAGACCCCCGATCCCGTTCTCGCCCAGCAGCGCATAGGCCGCCAGCCTGTCATGCGGTGCCCAGGCGATATTCGACACGGCGAGGTTCATCCGTCCGCCTCCGCGCCGCGCATCGCTGCGTGGAACCGGCGCAACCTGTCCAGCACCTCGGGTGCGGGGGCGCCGTAGGGGCCCTCGCGCCCCCAGAGTTCCGCGTGCCGCGTACGCATGTCCTCTCGGTGCAGTGGGGCTGTGTTGACGGGCATCTCCTTGCCGGTCAGCGCGGCGTGCACATCGCCTGCCCGCAGCGGTTCGGGGGCAATGTGCAGCACGTCGAGCCCGGCATCGAGCCCGAGGGTGATATCGTCCCACAATGCGCCCATGTCGTAGAATTGAAAGCGGCTGTCGGGGTTGGTGAAGGCCCGCGCGGACATCCCGCTCTCGACGAGCGCCGCCTCGAGCCGGGCGCGCTCCGGCAGCGCCGCCACGCGGGCGCGATCCACGCTCCACAGCCCTCGCGCGTCGTCGCGATCGTAGAGCCCGGCCATCGGATCGCGCAGGTCCGCAGGCAGGGCGTCGAGCACGGTCTCCATGCGCTCGGGCGTGAGCATCGCGGGGACCGGGTTGAGAATGTCGAAGATGAAATTCTTGCGCAGCCCGGGTCCGAAGAGCGCGGGCAGCCGCAGGATCAGGCATCTGTCGAACCGCGCGCTGCAGAACGCCTCGAGACGCCTGCGGTTCGCGCCATAGGGCGTCTCGGTCTGGAAATCCGCGGTGTCCTCGTCCTGCCGACCATCGAAGCGCGCGAGGACCGCGATGGTCGAGACCAGAACCATGCGCCGCGCGCGCACGTGCGACAGGGCCGCGATCAGCCCGTCGATCGCGGCGGCATCGCCCTTTGGATCGCGATTGGCGGCGAACATCGAACCCGGCGCCGCCGCGCAGACCAGCGTACCGAAGCCGCGCCCGGCGCTCTCGTGGATATCGGCCCGGCGAAACCGCGCGTCGAAGGCGTGCTGCGCATCCAGAACGCCCCCCACGAACCCGCTCCAGCCGAGCAGGGCATCGGGCAGATCCCGTTCAGCCAATGTTCCCGTCCCCTCGCCTGTGCCGTCCGCGCGGTCATGGATAGGCGATTTTGCCTGGTGCCGAAAGCGGCAAATCGCGCGGTTGCGCGGCGCAGGTCTCCCTTGTGGCCGGGTGAGCGCGTGGCGCATAAGGAGGGAGTTTGGCATCTCATGGGACGGAGTGATCGTCATGCCGGTTTTCAGGGTTGGATCCGAGCTTCATTACTTCGCTCATGTGCCCAAGTGCGGGGGGTCGTCGGTCGAGCTCTACCTGCAGCGCCGGTTCGGCACGCTGGCTTTCGTCGATTACGCGCCCATGGACCGGGCGGCCAAGCAGCGCCGCTGGACCCGAACCTCGCCGCAGCATGTCGCGTGGTCCGAGTTCGCCCGGCTCATGCCCGCCGACTGGATCGCCGGTGCGTTTGGCGTCGTGCGTCACCCCGAGGCACGGCTGGTCAGTGCTTACCATCGCATCACTGACACGATCTCGGACAAGGCCGAACGCCCGCCGCTCGACATCTGGTTCCAGGCATGGATCGACCGGGAGGACCCCCACCTCTTCGACAATCACCTGCTGCCGCAATCCGAGCTTGTGCCCGACTGGGCCACGGTGTTTCGCCTCGAGGACGGGCTCGACTCGGTGATCCCCTATCTCGACATGCTCGCCGGAAACGAGACCGGTCCGCGCGTGCTCCCTGCGATCAACCGCCGCGCCGCCGGCGCGACGCGGCCGCGCGCAACCATCTCGGGGCGGCTCGCCGATCAGGTTGCCGAAATCTATGCTCAGGATTACGCGCGTTTCGGCTATCGGCCCGGCGGAGGGGTGAACCCGGCCCCGTCTCCGGTGCCGCGCCCTGCACCGCGGCGGGAGGGGGCCGTCTGGCGCGTGTTGCGACGGGCGCGCTACGCGCTCAAGAGCCGCGGCGGCTGATCGCACGTGGCATCCGCGATGCCGGTCACAGATCGGCCTGCGCCAGCCAGCGGTCGATCAGTCCCATATCGAGGTGGCGGGCATAGTGGAAGCGGTCCTTTCGCGTCGGCGGCGGTAGAAGAGGCAGCCGCTTTCGCACCCGGGACCAGCCTGCGTGCAGCATGTCCGAGCGGTCGCAGACCTGCACGTAGCGGCTTTGAGCGTCGAAGCAGCGATCGAGCAGCAGGCAGGTCGGGTTGACCCAGCGGGGCGTGAGATAGGTGAGCCGCCGCGGCGTGCGCGCGAACATGACATTGTGCATCGCCGAACCGATGATCCCGAGGATATGCGCGTGCGCGTTCACGGCGCGGATCTGTTCGGGCACCGTCATCGTCTCCGGGTGGAGGATCCGCACGCCCCGCGCGCGCAGCCTGTCCTCAAGTTGTTCCTCGCCCTTGTAGCGATAGACACCCTTCTTCAGTTTCGCGCGCGAGAAATACAACGGCTCGGACCGGGGGGCGACGCCGCCTCCGAGGCTATGCGACACCAGCGGGGCCAGGGCCTCGCTCAGGCCGGTGAAGGCGTGGCTTTCGAGGCTCAGCGCCGGATCGGCCACAAGCACCCGCCCAAGCGTGCGCGGCGCGTCGAAATATTCTATGTCATCGGAGGTCAGTCCGAAACCGGCCAGCACATCCTGCACGTAGCTCCAGCCCAACATCGCCGGCACCGGAATATGGACCAGCAACCTGAGCCCCGGTTCGCGATGCCGCAACGCCCAGAACCGCGACACCGTCTCGGTGATGAAATGGCCGAAATGCGGTCGGAACCAACCGAGATACAGGTAGCACTGGCCATCCGACGGCAGGTCGGCACCGGTGGCGCGCTGAAGGGGTTCGACGCTCGCGGTGGATTGGTTCCGGCCTCGTCGCAGCACCGAGGCGGGGATGCGGACACCGGTCCTGTCGAACAGCGCCCCTTGTTCGCCGCCGCCGGGCAGCAGGCGCGCGGGTGTGTAGTGCACCTCGTCGAAGGCGTGCACCCCCGGCAATCCGTCATGCAGACGCAGGTGATCGTAGGTCTTGTCGAATCGCCGCAGAAGCGGGCCGTGATGGACAAAGTCGAACTCTGCCGCAGAGATCCTGCGGCCGTCGCTGCCGGGACGTTGTGCTGCGGCGGGGCTGTCGGGCATGGCGGCGTCCTTCACGGCGGTCCTGTCTGCACGGTGTTTGCCCGACCCGGCGCTCAAACGCCAGCCCGTCGATGCGTGGAGCACCCTCGGGTCAGCCGCCACGCGCCCGTGCGATCACCCCGGCGTCTTCGAGTAGCGGCATCATGTGAAGCAGGAGCCGTTTGGCCCCGTCGCGGCTCAGGTGATCGTCGTCGCGATAGAGCGGTTTGCCGTCCGCTTCCTGCACGCAGCGGCCCGGCAGCACGGTGTCGCAGACCAGATCGGACGGAGATATCAGCACGACCCCGTCATCCCGCGCGGCCAAAGCCGTGAAAAGCGCCTTGGTGCCTTGGTCGCGCGCGGCGATCCGTTCTGCGGGGGTCGAGAGCGGGCGCGGCGGACCGCCGCCGAAGGCCAGCATCCTTGCCAGCGTGAGGGGCACGTTCCAGCCCGCCTCCGGCACGTTCCCCACAAGGACCACCGTCCGTCCAGCGGCGCGCAGCGCCGTGACCGTTTCGGCGATCTCGCGAGCGACGGCCGCGGGGCCGAGCCGCGTTCCGCCATCTGCCGACCGGATCACGATACGCCCGCCCGGCTCGCGCCCGCCTTCGCCGTTGTCGAAGCCGGATCGGTTCATCAGCACGGCCCATCGGGCATGCAGGATGACGACCTCGGGCGCCTCTTCCGACAGCAGGTAGGAGAATACCGCGCGATTATGCGTCACGCAGCGGACGCGGTCTTCCCGCGTCAGGCCGGGAACGGGCGCGCAGGCGGGGCGGGCGAAATTCTCGGTCGCGATCCCGTTGCGCTGCATCCAGTGGGCCAGGACATCGGCAATCGCGATGGCATGGCTGTCGCCCCAGAGCGCCACGCGCCCGCTTTCGCCGGGATGGAACACGCAGGTATCCGCCACGGGCGTCGCGCCGGGCGCGCAATCGGCGAAGCCCTTGGGCGTCGGGGTATGACGGTCGGCCATCTTGACCGCATCGCGCGGAAACACCCCGAGAAACAGCAGGCCCTCGGTGCGGTGCATCGCCTCGCCCACCGCCACGAAGCCGAGGATGCCGGCAACCGTGCCGCCGAGGATCACGCGCCGTCCGATGCGCGCCGGATCGCGGAACGGCCGTTCGACGAAACGCCAGCTCAGCCAGCCGAGCGCGATGGCGCCAAGCGCGAGCCCGGCCATCAGCGCGGGCGGCGGGTCGGTGATCATCCGGTGGCGCGCAAGGGCGAACAGGGGCTGATGCCAGAGATAGACGGAGTAGCTGATCAGCCCGATACCGACCGGCAGCGGCCACGACAGCACCCGCGCCACGCGCGATCCCGGTTGCGCGCAGATCACGATCAGGACCGTACCCGCCACTGCCATCGGAATGCGCCAGTCGCGCAGCGCGCTCTCCGTATCGGGCAGAACCATCGCGGCGGCAACGAGAGCGAGCCCCGGCACCGCGCCCGCATCCAGGGCGCTGCGCGCCGGCGCGGATGCCCCGCGCAGCCAGAGTGCGGCCCCGGCTCCGGCGAGCAATTCCCAGCCGCGTGCCGCCAGCAGAAAGAACCGCTCGCCGCCCTGCGTCAGTTCGCCATGGGCAAAGCCGAGGCTGAGCGTCCCCGCGACGCCCGCCGCGACCGCGACACCCGCTCCCCGTCCCACCCGCCAGGCAAGGCCCAGAAGGATCGGGAACAGGATGTAGAACTGTTCCTCGACGGCGAGGCTCCAGGTATGCAGCAGCGGGCGCAGTTCGGCGCTCGGGGCAAAGTAGCCGCCGGTCTCGGAGAGGAAGATGTTGGACAGAAACAGCGCCGTCATGCTGAGGTGCCGCCCGAAGCGTTCTGTCGGGCCGGGCAGCATCCAGAGAACCGCTAGCGCCGTCGTCGCCGCCATCACCAGGAAGAGCGCAGGCAGGATGCGGCGCGCGCGCCGCTCGTAAAAGCCCAGAAGCGAAAAAGTGCCCGTGTCCATCTCGCGCAACAGGATCGTGGTGATGAGATAGCCCGAGATGACGAAGAACACGTCTACGCCGACAAAACCTCCCGGTATCGCCGCGACGCCCGCGTGGAACGCGATCACCGGCAGCACCGCCACCGCGCGCAGCCCGTCGATTTCGGGTCGGTAGATCATTCTCTCCGCGCCGTGCAGCCCCCGCCGCACCCCGCGCACGGCGAGGTCTGTATTTGCACGGTCCGCCACGCGGTGCAACGCATGCGGGTGCGCTCCCGCTTGTGAGACGGGGCAAAGCCCATTATGCGGACCGCATTGAGCGCTTCACCCGAAGGATGGGAGCCCCGACATGACAGATGCTCGCCCCCTCGCCCCGGCATCGGAACGCCGGATCGCCGTGATCGGGCTGGGGTATGTGGGGCTGCCGCTCGCGGTGGCATTCGGGCGCGCGCGCGAGGTGGTCGGGTTCGACATCGACAGC
>CAJXKX010000067.1 GCA_913055965.1 uncultured Roseovarius sp. | reverse complement strand
CGCAACAGCCTGCCCAGCCCCGACTCGGGAAAGATCGCCGCCCAGGCGGCCACGCCGAGCAGGATGACCAGCAGGGCCGCCGTCAGCATCAGCCCGAGAAAACGGGGCTTGCCGCGCCGCGCGTCCGCGTTGCTGCGTGCGCCGAAGATGGTCAGGCGCTCGGCCTCGTTGGCCGGGGCCCGAGAGGGCGCGGCGGCCGCCTCGCCTGCCTGCGCGGCTTCGGCGGGTGCGGCGAGGGCTTGCGCCGCCCCCGCTGACGGGGCCGCTGGCGCGGGCTTGTCGCCGCCCTTGCGCGCCTTGCGCGTCTTGCCGCCCCTTGGCGGTTCGGGGGGCTTGGCCGGGGGGGGCACAGGGGCCTTGGCAGGCGACTTGACGGGCGGTGCCGCGCCGCCCGCCGCGTCGGCGGGCACGGTTTCGTCGCGCGGCGCAAGGCTGGCGCGGGCGGCACCGCTGATCGCGCGCGCCTCGGAGTCGGGCAGGGGCGCGGGCGTGATCCGCGCGACCCCTTCCAGCCGCGGCGCGGCCTTGGGGGGCAGGCCGCGCTCCGCCCGCACGCTGGCAAAGGACAGCGCGGCCGTCTCCGTCCCGGTCTTGGACCCGTCGCCTCCCGCCTCCTGCGCCTCGGGGTCGGGCAGCGCTCCGAGCCGCTTCATCGGGCCCGTGTCGCGGGTGACGCCGCCATTGGCCGCCGCCTCTTCGGTCATGCCGAAATACGGCTCGCCCGCATAGCGCCCGGCCTCGGGATCGGCCACGAAACAGACCGGGTTGAACTTGTGCTCGCGGGCAAAGCTCTCGGCCTCGTCCAGCGTCTCGCGGGCGACGGCGGCGATATGAAGCCGGTCGCCGCTCACGGTCCAGTCATAGGCGAGATCGTCCAGCGCATAGGGCGTTGCCCCGTCGAGCGCCGCCGCCGCCGCCGCATCGTGATCGCCGTCCGGGGCCGAGGCTGCGGGAATGTCGAGATACCGGATCTGCTCGTCTGGAATGACGAGCTTGGTGCGCATGCCCGAGGGATCGAGCGTGTTGGCCTTCTTGCGCAGCGCCGTGAGATCGCCGGTCAGGAACGGCGAATCGAGCGGCACCTCGCCGACGACATGCCAGCCCGCCTCGCCTGCGCGGTGCAGGAGCGCCAGTCCGTCGAAGGTCAGGTCGAGGGCGAAATTCGGTTTCATCGCTATCGTCTTACCACGCGCAAGCCGCCACCGGGAGTCTCAACACCACCTGCGAGCGTGACGCGATGGCGCGCGGCGGTCAACAGGCGCTGTCACCCGCCGACCGCCGCCCCCGGCAACATCGCGCCGCTTCAGTCTGCCGCCCGCGCCAGCGCCTGATCGAGATCGGCGATCAGGTCGTCGGCGTCCTCGATCCCGATCGAGATGCGCACCACGTTCGGGGCCGCCCCGGCTGCGACCTGCTGGTCCTCGGTCAGCTGGCGGTGCGTGGTCGAGGCGGAATGGATGATCAGGCTGCGGGTGTCGCCCAGATTGGCCACGTGGCTGAACAGGTCGAGGCTGTCCACCAGCCGCACGCAGGCGTCATAGCCGCCCTTGAGCGCCACGGTGAACAGGCCCCCCGCGCCCCTGGGGCAGATCCGCGCGACCCGGTCGTGCCAGGGCGACGAGGGCAGCCCGGCATAGGTCACGCCCTCGACCGCGGGGTGTTTCTCGAGCCAGCCCGCCACCTTCTCGGCGTTCTCGCAATGGCGCTGCATGCGCAAGGACAGCGTCTCGATCCCCATCAGCGTGTAATGCGCCGCCTGCGGGTTGAGCGTCATGCCCAGATCGCGCAGCCCCACCGCGATGCCGTGAAAGGTAAAGGCGAGCGGCCCGAAGGTCTCGTGGAACTTGAGCCCGTGATAGGCCGGTTCCGGCTCGCTGAGCGACGGGAACTTGCCCGAGGCCGACCAGTCGAAATTGCCCGAATCCACCACGACCCCACCCGTCACCGTGCCGTTGCCGGTCAGGAACTTGGTCATCGAGTGCACCACCAGTGTGGCACCATGCTCGATCGGGCGGCACAGATAGGGCGTGGCCGAGGTGTTGTCGACGATCAGCGGCAGACCCGCCTTGTCCGCGATGGCAGAAATCGCATCAAGATCAGTGATATAGCCGCCGGGATTGGCGATGGATTCGCAGAACACCGCCCGGGTGTTCTCGTCGATGGCCGCCTCGATGGCATCGGTATCATCGAAATCGACAAAGCGCGCAGACCAGCCGAAGCGCTTGATCGTCTGGCTGAATTGCGTGATCGACCCGCCATATAGCCGGGTGGAGACCACCACGTTCAGCCCCGGCCCCATCAGCGGAAACAGCGCCATGATCTGCGCCGCATGCCCCGAGGAACAGCACACCGCCCCCGCGCCACCTTCCAGCGTCGCAACGCGCTCCTGCAGCGCGGCCACCGTCGGGTTGGTCAGGCGCGAATAGATATAGCCCACCTCCTGCAGGTTGAAGAGCGCCGCCGCGTGCTCGGCATCGCGAAAGACATAGGCCGTCGTCTGGTAGATTGGCACCTGCCGCGCGCCGGTCGCCGGATCGGGGCGGCTGCCCGCGTGAATCTGCAACGTGTCGAAACCATGGGTCATGTCAGGGTCCTCCCTCCGGAAATGCTTGAAAACCGGGTTACGGCATTGAAAGGTGCCCCGCAACAGGCATGAGGAGTCCCGACCATGGCGCATCCCTTTCATCTGGCGGTCAACGTCACCGATCTCGACGCCGCGCGCACCTTCTACGGCGACCTGCTGGGCGCCGCCGAGGGGCGCTCGACCGCGACATGGGTCGATTTCGATTTCTTCGGCCATCAGCTGTCGCTGCATCTGGGCGAGCCGCTGGCCACCGCCGCCACCGGCAAGGTCGGCGATCACATGGTGCCGATGCCGCATTTCGGCGTGGTGCTACCGCTCGCGGAGTGGCGCGCGCTGGCCGCGCGGCTGCAGGCGGCAGAGGTGGATTTCGTGCTGCCGCCCTCGGTGCGCTTCGAGGGCGAGCCGGGCGAGCAATGGACGATGTTCTTCCGCGATCCCTCGGGAAATCCCATCGAGGTCAAGGGCTTTGCCGACATGAGCGCGGTATTCGACACCTGAACCGGTGCCGCCGCCTTCGACGTGGTCGGGTATTTGGACCAAGAAGAAGCGGGCCGCGGTTTCTTCTTGGTGAAAATACCCGGGCGGGACGGTGCAGGCGCGCCCGCCGGGCGGGCGTCAGCGCATCCAGAAGCCGTTGCGCTTGATCGTGTTTCGGATGGTCTGTTCGCGGCGCGGCAGGTCGTTGCGGTCGAACAGCGCCCGAACCTTGCGCCCGCGCCCCTGGTAGATCATCCGCTTGATCGCGTCGTAATCCTTCAGCACCTTCTTGAGCCGGTTGGGGGCCGTGACCTGCTCGAGCACGCTCACCACCCGGTCGCTCTCGCGTGCGTAGAGCAGCGGCAGGGTGCGGTAATGGCAGGTCACCTCGCCGTCGAGCAGCCCCTCGGGCAGCGCGTCGCGCCCGCCGCCGAGGGAATGGATCACGAGCGGCAGCGCGACCTGATCGAGCCAGGGGTCGAGCGACTGGCACACCAGTTCGGGCGGCGGGTCGTCGCGGATCGCGCGCGCGTAGTCGAGAAAGCGCCGGCCGAAGACGTGCGGGCAGCGGTAGAAGAAGAACCCCGCGTTGAAATAGAGGTAGCGCTTCCAGTATTCGTCGGGCTGGCCGTGGTCGAGCGAACTTTCGAAATCGAGGCCGAACCGGTCGTAGAGCGATTTCCAGATCGCCGTGTAGCCGGGGCCGTAGAGATCGGGCTCGGGCCAGGTGCCGGTGCGGCGCAGCGAGGCGGTGGGGCGGTCGAAATCGAACGGCACCTCCGTGATCTCGCCGGTCACCAGCGTGTCGGTGTCGAAGAACACGAAGGGCGCGCCCTCGGGCAGGGCGAGCAGCGCCTCGATCTTGTTGCCGTAGGGGTAGGCCTGTCCGAAATGGCGGCTCTCGAAGGGCAGGATCTCGGCCCCGAATTCCGCAAGCCGGTCGCGGGTCTCGTCGCCGTCGATGCGCGGATCGTTGCGCCACAGCGGCCCCGGCTGCGGCTCGGCCACGAAGAGCCGCCCGGCAAAGCCCGGCGACATCGCGCGCAGCGAGGCGGCGAAGATCAGCGCCTCGTATTGCAGCCGTCCGCCTTGTCCGACGATCACGATGTTGAAACCGCCCTGCGCCGCGGTCGGTTGCGCCATGCCCATGCCCCTGCCTGTGTGGTGCGACTATAGCCACCGGCGGGCGGGGGCAGGAAGGGGAAAGTGGTGGGCGACCTAGGAATCGAACCTAGCGTGCGTCTCCGCGAGGGAGTTACAGTCCCCTGCCACACCTTGCGGCCTGTCGCCCACGTGCCGGGCGGTTTAGAATTGGCGTCGCGGCCCGTCAACCGGAAAATCGCTTGCGCAGGCGCGGGCGGCGGTGCAAGCACGGGGACCGCAACGAGAGAGGCGCGCGCGCGATGAAGAAACCCCGCTGGGTGATCGAGAAGGAGCAGGCGCGCCGCGCCGCCGCCGCCGAGACGGTGTGGCTCTTCGGGCTGCACGCGGTGCGCGACGCGCTGGAGAATCCGCGCCGCGAGAAGCTGCGCCTGATCGTGACGCGCAACGCCGCCGACAAGCTGTCCGAGGCGATCGCGGCGAGCGGAATGACGCCCGAGATGGCCGATCCGCGCAAGTTCACCGCGCCGCTCGATCCCGGTTCCGTCCATCAGGGCGCGGCGCTGGAGGTCAAGCCGCTCGACTGGGGCACGCTGGCCGATCTGGCGCTGCGCGACGGCCCCGGCGCGCCGCGCCTCGTGATGCTCGACCGGGTGACCGACCCGCATAACGTGGGCGCGATCCTGCGCTCTGCCGAGGTGTTCGGCGCGCGCGCCGTGATCGCCCCGCGCCACCATGCCGCCCCCGAGACCGGTGCGCTCGCCAAGACCGCGTCGGGCGCGCTGGAGCGCCAGCCCTACCTGCGGGTGCGCAACCTCGCCGAAGCGATCATCGAGGTGCAGGCCATGGGCTATGTGGTGCTGGGGCTGGCGGGCGAGGCCGAGGCGAGCATCGAGAGCGTGCTGGAGGGCCGCCGCGACCGGCCCGTCGCGCTGGTGCTGGGGGCCGAGGGGCCGGGGCTGCGCCCGCGCACCCGCGAGGTGGCGGACGCGCTGGTGCGGATCGACGCGGCCTCCGGTTTCGGCTCGCTCAACGTCTCGAACGCGGCGGCGGTGGCGCTTTACGCCGCGCGGGGCTGAGACCGGGCGGCGGCATCCTCGAACACCGGCAGGAACCGGCCCTTGATCATCCAGGACAGGCCGAAGGCCGCGAGCCCTACCGCTTCGAGCACGAAGGTCAGGTTGAACCGGTCCCAGAAGCCGAGCAGGTCCGGCGCGGCCGTGGCCGCGATCATCTTGATCCCCAGCACCGCGACGACGCCGAGAATCACCCGTCCCAGCACCCGGTAGCAGCCATTGCGCAGCCCCTTGCGGTTGCCCGCGCGCAGCGCCGCCTCCGAGTTCACGCGGGTAAAGACGCGCAGCACCACATAGGCGAGGATCAGGAACATCACGCCCGCCGCGCTGTAATGCACGGCATCGAGCGGAAAGCCGGTGGGTCCGGGCCGCGCCAGCAGGACCGCCCAGAAATCGAAGGAGGGCGCCCCGGAGCCGTCGATAAAGGCGCGCGCGGCCTCGGCCCCGCTGCGCGTGCAGCCGTTGCCGCTGGCGGGCACGAAGGCCACGACGAGCGCCGCGATACCGGCCAGCCGGATCAGCAGGATATCGAGCCATGTCCAGCGCCGCGCCCCCTCGCCCCCGGCGGCATCGAAGGAATAGAGGCAGATCAGCAGGAGCCCGATGAAGCTGAGCGCGCCGACGAGGATATCGCCGCCCACCGGGCTGAAATAGAAATGGCTGATCGAATCGTGAAAGCAGACCGAGGGCAGCCGTGCCACCGCGACGAGCGAGAGCGGCAGGCCGAACGCGATCCATCCCACCGCGAGATGCACGCGCCTGAGGTCGATGGTGAAAGGCAGGTCGCGTGGCGCGTCCGGCGGGGTGGCTGGCTGATCGGTCATGCGGCTGGCTCCCTCGGGTCTGTGGCGCGATCCTATCACGGGCGGACCCGCGCGGCGACAGTGCGCGCCCATGCCGGGCGATGCGGGATTTCGCGCCGCCGGGGCTTGGCAAACCGGCCCATCCGGCCGATATGGTGCGGCATGGGCCACAAGATCGCCACATGCAATTACTGCGGCACGCGCGCGGCGCTCGTGCTCGACCGGTCGCGGCACGAACTTGCCTGTTCGAGTTGCGGGGCGCCGCTGCACGACATGAAGGCGATGCCCCGCCCGAAGCCCGATCGCCCCCGCGCCAAAGGGCGGCCCATGACGCTGCCGCGCCAGGACTACGACGACGACCGCGGGCGCGCCGCGCCGCCGCCGCGCAAGCGCGCGAAAAAGCGCCGCAAGGGCATCGGGCGGCGCATCCTCGAAGAGATATGGGACGTGGTCGAGGACGTGTTCGACTGAGCGGCGCGCGTGCGTCGCGATGGCTCACACATGGTCACGGGCGTATTACAAACCCTTTATATGCTGAAAATCGGACCTATCTAATGTCCCGAAGGCGGCGCGTCGGAACACCGTCGTCTTCTATCACTGTCCCTCGTTCCGCGACTGGCGCCCAAGCATCATCTTGGGCGCTTTTTTCTCGCCTCGCTTCGTGGTTAATGGCGCGCATGAGCGAGACCTATACCGATTCCCACCTGCGCGACATCCTGACCCGCACCCGCCGCGTCGCGGTGGTGGGCGTGTCGATGAACCCGGTGCGCCCGTCCTATTACGTCGCCCGCTATCTCAGCCTCAAGCGGTTCGACGTGGTGCCGGTCAATCCCGGTCACGCGGGCCGGATGCTGTTCGGGCGCGAGGTGGTCGCGTCGCTGTCGGATATCGCGGGCGGGGTGGACATGGTCGATATCTTTCGCCGGTCCGAGCATGTGCCGCCCATCGTGGACGAGGCGCTCGCGGCGTTTCCCGACCTGCGAACGATCTGGATGCAGATCGGCGTCGACCACCCCGAGGCCGCCGCGAGGGCGCGCGCGCGGGGCGTGGACGTGATCATGGATCGCTGCCCCAAGATCGAATACCAGCGCCTCTTTGGCGAATTGCGGATGGGCGGGTTCAATACCGGGGTGATTTCCTCGCGGCTGTGACCGGGCGCTCGGGGCCGTTTTCGCAACGGCGATCCCGCGCAACGGGCTGGTCTCGGGCCGGGCCTGTGATAGCTAGGGATCATGACGCTGAATTCCGCCACACCCGATTTCATCGACCGCCTGCGCGCCGTGCTGCCCGTGGCGGCGTTTCGCGAGGCCGCGCCGCGCTATTTCGAAGAGCCGCGCGGGCGCTGGCAGGGGCAGGGGGTGGTGCTGGCACCCGACTCGGCGGAGGGCGTGGCGCAGGTGGTCCGCGCCTGCGCGGCCGCGCGCGTGCCGGTCGTGCCCTATGGCGGCGGCACCGGGCTGGTGGGCGGGCAGATTGCCCCGGATGGGCCGGTGCCGGTGATCCTGAGCCTCGAGCGGATGCGTGCGGTGCGCGGGATCTGGCCCGGTGAGAACGTCATGGTGGTCGAGGCGGGCGCTATCCTGCAGGACATCCACGCGGCGGCGGAAGAGGCGGGGCGGCTCTTTCCTCTGTCGATCGCGTCCAAGGGCTCGGCACGGATCGGCGGGCTGCTCGCCACCAATGCGGGCGGGGTCAACGTGCTGCGCTACGGCAATGCGCGCGACCTGTGCCTCGGGCTCGAGGCGGTGCTGCCCGACGGGCGCATCTGGCACGGGCTCAAGCGGCTGCGCAAGGACAATACCGGCTACGACCTGCGCAACCTGCTGATCGGCTCGGAGGGGACGCTGGGGGTGATCACCGCCGCCGCGCTGCGGCTGGCACCGCGACCGGCGGGCGAGGGCACCGCGCTCATGTCCGTGGCGGGGCCGCAGGCCGCGCTCGACCTGCTGGCGCTGGCGCGCGACCACATGGGCGAGGGGGTGAGCGCGTTCGAGTTGATGCACCGTCAGGGGCTCGATTTCCTGGCCGAGACCGTGCCCGATATCCGCCAGCCCTTTGCCGTGCCGCCGGAGTGGTTCGTGCTGATCGACGTGGGTCTTGCGCGCGGGCTCGATCCGGCGGGGGCGCTTGAGGCTCTCTTTGCCGAAGGCGTCGAGGCGGGGCTGGTGAGCGACGGCGTGATCGCGCAGTCGCAGGCGCAGCGGCACGCATTCTGGGAGGTGCGCGAGCAGATCCCCGAGGCCAACCGGCGCATCGGCTCGATCGCGTCGCACGACATCTCGCTGCC
>CAJXKX010000066.1 GCA_913055965.1 uncultured Roseovarius sp. | reverse complement strand
GAACATGGCGCTGACCCGCGACGCGATCCGCCAGGTCGTGATGCGCGGCCAGTCGCAGCCGACCGGCGTGATCATGCCCCCCTTCGTCAACGGCTGGACCGAGGCGCTTGACGCGGTGCCGCCGACCGACGTCGCCAAGGCCAAGGAACTGATGGCCGAGGCCGGCTATGGCGACGGCTTCTCGGTCACGCTCAACTGCCCGAACGACCGATACATCAATGACGAGGCGATCTGCCAGGCGGCGGTGGGGATGTTCGGCCAGATCGGCATCACCGTCAATCTCGATGCCAAGCCCAAGGCACAGCATTTCCCGCTGATTTCCTCGGGCGGCACCGATTTCTACATGCTGGGCTGGGGCGTGCCCACCTATGACAGCGAGTACATCTTCAACTTCCTCGTGCACACCCGCGGCGAGGCGCGCGGAAGCTGGAACGGCACCGGCTATTCCAACCCCGATCTCGACGCCAAGATCGTGAGCCTTGCGTCGGAAACCGATCTCGACAAGCGCAACGCGACCATCGCCGAGATCTGGAGCACGGTGCAGGACGAGGTGCTGTATCTGCCCATCCACCATCAGGTTCTGAACTGGGGGATGAAGGAGAATGTCGGCATCGAGGTGAGCCCCGAGGACGACCCGAAGATGAAATACTTCACCATGAAGTAACCCCGGACCGGCGGCGGGCCATGGGCCTGCCGCCGTCACTTTTTCCTGTCCCTCTTTCCCCGCGCGCAGGAGCCCGCCATGCTGGCCTACATCATTCGGCGTGTCGCCCAGTCGGTGCTCGTGCTTCTGGTCGTGGGCCTCGTCGCCTTCGCCATGTTCCGCTTTGTCGGCGATCCGGTCGACGCCATGCTGGGGCAGGAGCGCACGCAGGCCGATATCGCGCGGCTGACGGCCGAACTCGGCCTCGATCAGCCCTTTCCGGTGCAATCCTGGCGGTTTCTGGAACAGGCGGTGCAGGGCAATTTCGGGCTGAGCTACCGGCAGGGGCGGCCCGTCGCCGACATCCTCGTGGAACGCCTGCCCGCCACGCTGGAACTGGCCTTCGTCTCTGGCCTCATGGCGCTGGCGGGGGGCATCGCGCTCGGCATTTTCACCGCGATCCGGCGGCGTGGCGTGTCGGCCAACGTCATCATGACGGTCTCGCTCATAGGTGTGTCGCTGCCCACCTTCCTGATCGGCATCCTGCTGATTTACCTGTTTTCGGTCGAACTGGGCTGGCTGCCCAGTTTCGGGCGCGGCGAGGTCACGCGCGTCGGCTGGTGGAGCACCGGATTCCTCACCGAGAGCGGGCTCAAGGCGCTGATATTGCCCGCGATCACGCTCGGGCTCTACCAGATGACGCTGATCATGCGGCTGGTGCGCACCGAGATGCTCGAGGTGCTGCGCATGGATTACATCCGCTTTGCCCGCGCCCGTGGCATCCGCGAGAAATCGATCAATTTCCGCCACGCGCTCAAGAACACGCTGGTGCCGGTGATCACCATCACCGGGCTGCAACTGGGCAGCATCATCGCCTTTGCGATCATCACCGAGACGGTGTTTCAATGGCCCGGTGTCGGCCTCTTGTTCATCAACGCGATCCAGTTCGTCGATATCCCGGTGATGGCGGCGTATCTGATGCTGATTTCGGTGATGTTCGTCGGTATCAACCTGATCGTCGACATGCTCTATTTCGCGATCGACCCGCGCTTGCGCGTCGATCGCACCGCAGGGGGGCACTGACATGGCCGAGACCCGGATCGAGACCCCCGCCGCCCCGCGCCCCTCGCGCCTGCGCCGCGCATGGGACAGCGATTTCGTCTGGTCGTTCCGGCATTCGCCGGTGGCGGTGGTGTCTTTCGTGGTGGTGATGCTGATGATGCTGGGCGCGCTCTTCGCGCCCCTCATCGCCCCGCATGACCCGTTCAATCCCGCCACGCTCAACCTGATGAACGGCTTTACTCCGCCGGGCCAGGCCAACCAGTTCACCGGCGAGTTCTTTTTGCTGGGCACCGACGATCAGGGGCGCGACGTGTTCTCGACCATCCTCTACGGGATGCAGATATCGCTCTTCGTCGGGCTCTCGGCGGTGCTGCTCGCGATGGTGATCGGCGTCGCGCTGGGGCTGATGGCGGGCTATCTGGGGGGGTGGACCGAGACGATCATCATGCGCGTGGCCGATGTGCAGCTGACCTTTCCGGCGATCCTGGTGGCGATGCTGATATTCGGCATCGCCAAGGGCATCACCCCGCCCGAACATCGCGACGCGATGGCGATCTGGGTGCTGATCCTCGCCATCGGCCTCTCGGACTGGGTGCAGTTCGCCCGCGTGGTGCGGGGTGCCACGCTGGTGGAAAAGAACAAGGAATACGTGCAGGCGGCGCGGCTGATCGGGCGCAGGCCCTTTTCGATCATGCTGCGCCACATCCTGCCCAACGTGCTCAACCCGGTGCTGGTGATCGCGACGATTTCACTCGCGCTTGCCATCATCGCCGAGGCGACGCTGTCGTTCCTCGGCGTCGGCGCGCCGCCCACCAAACCCTCGCTCGGCACGCTCATCCGCATCGGGCAGGAATTCATGTTCTCGGGCGAATGGTGGATCCTGTTCTTCCCCGCCGCCACGCTGCTGGCGCTGGCGCTGTCGATCAACCTGCTGGGCGACTGGCTCCGCGATGCGCTGAACCCGAGGCTGAGGTGATCAGGTGCCTATACTCAACTTGAGCCCCGTAGATGAAGTGATCGCAGCGCGTGAAAACTTGCATGGCGGTGGTCGCGGTGCACCACCGTTGAATGATGATCAACAACGCATCGGCGAAGCTCTCAATCGAGCAGCCATGGTAACTCTGGCGTCGCTTCTTGAGACTTATATCGCGGATGTGTTCGATGATTGCGTGAACCTTGCTTATAGCGACTTCGATCCAAATCATTTAGAGAAGGTAAGGAAGCAACTTAAAAGACCGCACACGACAAGCACAGAGAAAATTCGGGGTGCATTTTTGGTGCTTGGCGTCGAGGACGTGTTGAACGATTTGAGCTGGAGGAATTGTGCAAACCGAACAGTTGTAACTAAACTAGATGCTATCAATCAAATTCGGAACCGTGCCGCGCATGGAAATGCGATCACTCTCAATGGACAACCTTATGCGTTGACACTCCAAAAGGTTCGTAACTTTCGAAATTACTCCAGACAGTTCGGTGATCGTTTCTGCGAACACGCGAGGAGTTTCTTCCAAGAATGACCACCCCCATCCTCTCCGTCCGCGACCTCGTCGTGGAAATCCCCACGCGGCATGGCGTCCTGCGGCCTGTGGATCACGTGAGCTACGATATTGCGGCGGGCGAGATCCTGGGCGTGGTGGGCGAATCCGGGGCCGGAAAATCCATGACCGGCAATGCGGTGATCGGCCTTCTCGATCCGCCCGCGCGGATCACCTCGGGTGAGGTGCTGCTGAGCGGCCAGCCGGTGCACAGCCTGCGCGGCGAGGCGCTGCGGCGGCTGCGGGGCAAGCGGATGGGGATGATCTTTCAGGACCCGCTGACCTCGCTCAACCCGCTGCTGACCGTGGGCGATCAGCTGGCCGAGACGATCATTGAGCATCTCGACGTGAGCCAGTCCGAGGCCCGCCGCCGCGCCGTGGCGGCGCTTGACGAGGTGGGCATACCGGCAGCGAGCCAGCGGATGGGCAGCTATCCGCACGAGTTCTCGGGCGGGATGCGGCAGCGGGTGGTGATCGCGCTGGCGCTCTGCGCCGAGCCTGATCTGGTGATCGCCGACGAGCCCACCACCGCGCTCGATGTCTCTGTGCAGGCGCAGATCATCGTGCTGCTCAAACGGCTCTGCCGCGAGCGGGGCGTGGCGGTGATGCTGGTCACGCATGACATGGGCGTCATCGCCGAGGCCGCCGACCGCGGCGCGGTGATGTATGCCGGGCGGCTGGGAGAGCTTGGCCCGGTACGCGAGGTGCTGGGGCGCGCGCGCCACCCCTATACCGCCGGTCTCATGGCCTCGACCCCGCTGGCGAGCCAGGGCCGCGCGCGGCTGCGGCAGATCCCCGGCGCGATGCCGCGCCTCGGCAACCTGCCGCCCGGCTGCGCCTTTTCCCCGCGCTGCGAGCGGGCGCAGCCGCGTTGCCGCGAGGAGCCGGGCCCGACGCTGGAGCGCTGCGACGGGCGCGCCGCCTGCTGGTTCCCGCTGCCCCGAGACGCCAAGCAAGAGGCCGAGGCATGAGCCCGATCATCAAGGTGCATAATCTCACCCGCATTTTCGACGTCTCGAAACCCTGGCTCAACCGGGTGATCGAGCGGGTGCCGCGCGCGCTCTTGACCGCCGTGTCGGAGGTGAGTTTCGAGGTGGCGGAAAACAGTGTCTACGCTCTGGTCGGCGAGAGCGGGTCGGGCAAATCCACCATCGGCAAGATCATCGTGGGTCTTGTGCCGCCCTCGGAGGGCATGGTCGAGATCGAGGGCGTGGACCTTGCCAGCGAGACCGATGCCAGGAAGATCGACGCCGTGCGCGCCGATATCCAGATGATTTTCCAGGACCCTTACGCCAGCCTCAACCCGCGCTGGCGGGTGCGTGATATCATCGCCGAGCCGGTCGCCGCGCGCGGCGGCAAGACCGAGGGGCTGGCCGAGCGCCTGCTGGAGCAGGTGGGGCTGTCGGCGGCGGATGCGGGCAAATATCCGCACGAGTTCTCGGGCGGGCAACGGCAGCGCATCTGCATCGCCCGGGCGCTGTCGTCCGAGCCGCGCATCATCGTCTGCGACGAGCCGACATCGGCGCTCGACGTGTCGGTGCAGAGCCAGGTGCTCAACCTCATGTCGGACCTGCGCGAGGAGTTCGGCCTCACCTACCTGTTCATCAGCCATGACCTGACGGTGGTGCGGCACATGGCCGACGTGATCGGTGTGCTCTACCTGGGGCGGCTGGTCGAGGAAGCGCCGCGCGACCGGCTGTTTTCGGACCCCAAGCACCCCTATACGCGGATGCTGTTCGATGCCGCGCCGCGGATGGATGCCTATGGCCGCGAGGTCGATCCGCCCAAGGGCGAGATCCCCGACGCCATCAACCCGCCGCCGGGCTGCGCCTTTCACCCGCGCTGCCCGCTGGCCGTCGGGCGGTGCCGCACCGAGCGCCCCGAGATGCGCCGCATCGGCGAGACGCGCGTGGCCTGTCACCTCGCCGAATGACGCGCGCATGGCTGCCATGCGCGCGCGCGGGTTGCGCGCCGGCATGGCAGCGGCTATGCCGCGACGCAGCAACCCCGGACCCGGCCGCGCGGCCGGGTGGCTCTTCCGGCCGCCGATCCGCCGGATAACGACAGACAAACGTGCGCGGGCACGACCGGCCGCAGGCAACAGGATGCGCGCCGGTGACGGATAACTTGTTCATGATCTCACTCGATGCCTACCGCGCCCAGTGGCTCGGCAACATGCGCGGCGACCTGCTTGCAGGTCTGGTCGTGGCGCTTGCGCTCATCCCCGAGGCGATCGCCTTTTCGATCATCGCGGGGGTGGACCCCAAGGTCGGGCTCTACGCCAGTTTCTCGATCGCGGTGATCACCGCGATCACCGGCGGGCGGCCCGGCATGATCTCGGCGGCGACCGCCGCGACGGCGGTGCTGATGGTGACGCTGGTCAGGGATCACGGGCTGGAATACCTGCTTGCGGCGACGGTGCTTGCGGGGCTGCTGCAGATCGGGGCGGGCCTTCTGCGGCTCGGCTTTGTCATGCGTTACGTGTCGAAATCGGTGATGACCGGTTTCGTCAACGCGCTGGCGATCCTGATCTTTCTTGCGCAGTTGCCCGAACTCGATCCGCGCACGGTGACGTGGATCACCTATGCGCTGGTGGCAGGCGGGCTTGCGATCATCTACCTTCTGCCGCTCGTGACCACGGCGATCCCTTCGCCGCTCGTGACCATCGCGGTGCTGACCGCGCTGGTCGTGGGGCTCGGGCTCGATGTGCGCACCGTGGGCGACATGGGGGCGCTGCCCGATACGCTGCCGGTCTTCCTGATCCCCGATATCCCGCTCGGCTTCGAGACGCTCGCGATCATCTTTCCCTATTCGGTGGCCGTGGCGGTGGTGGGGCTGCTCGAGAGCCTGATGACCCAGAACATCGTGGACGATCTGACCGACACGAGATCGAGCCGCAACCAGGAATGCGTGGGGCAGGGGATCGCCAACACCGCGACCGGATTCATCGGCGGGATGGCGGGATGCGCGATGATCGGGCAGTCGATCATCAACGTCAAATCCGGCGGGCGCGGGCGGCTGTCGAGCTTTGCCGCCGGGGTGTTCCTGCTGATCATGGTGGTGGGGCTGGGCGATCTGGTGAGCATCATCCCGATGGCCGCGCTGGTGGCGATCATGATCATGGTCTCGGTCGGCACCTTCTCGTGGTCGTCGATCAAGAACCTGCGCGAGCATCCGCGCTCGTCGTCTATCGTGATGGTCGCGACGGTGGTCACGGTGGTCTATACCCATAACCTTGCCATCGGGGTGCTGGTGGGGGTGCTGTTGTCGGGCATCTTCTTTGCCGGCAAGATCGCGCAGCTGTTCCGGGTCACGAGCGAGGCGTCAAAGGATGGGCGCGTGCGGACTTACCGGATCGAGGGGCAATTGTTCTACGGGTCGGTTGAGGATTTCATGAATGCCTTCGATTTCAAGGAGGCGCTGGACAGGGTCGTGATAGACGTGAGCGCGGCGCATATCTGGGATATCTCCTCGGTGCAGGCGCTCGACATGGCGGTGCTGAAGTTCCGCCGTGACGGTGCCGAGGTGGAGATCCGGGGCATGAACGCGGCTTCGGAGACGATCGTCGACAAGCTGGCGGTGCATGACAAGCCGGGTGCCATCGACACCCTGATGTCGCACTGAGGGAGGACAAGCCATGACGGACAAGGTGATCGCTCTGGTGGATGGCTCGATCTATTCGGCCTCGGTCTGCGAGCATGCGGCGTGGATCGCGCAGCGCACCGGCGCGCCGGTGGAACTGTTGCACGTCCTGGGACGGCGCGAGGGGGCGGAACAGGCGGACCTTTCGGGGTCGATCAGGCTGGGCGCGCGCTCGGCGCTGCTGGAGGAACTGGCGGCGCTCGACGAGCAGCGCGCCAAGCTGGTGGCGCATCGCGGGCGGGCGATCCTCGAGGATGCCCGCGCCATTCTGGAAAAGGCCGAGGTCAACGAGATCACCACGCGGCTGCGCCACGGCGATATCGTCGAGACGGTGGCCGAGGTCGAGAAGGACGCGCGCGTGATCCTGATCGGCAAGCGCGGCGAGGCGGCGGATTTCGCCAAGGGGCACCTCGGATCGAACCTGGAGCGGATCGTGCGCGCCAGCCACAAGCCGGTCTTCGTTGCCGCCCGTGCCTTCAAGCCCATTGAGAAGGTGATGGTCGCCTATGACGGCGGTGTGTCGGCGATGAAGGCGGTGGATCACATCGCCCGCAGCCCGCTCTTTGCCGATCTGGAGATCGAGCTTGTGACCATCGGCGCGGACAGCGCAGGGCATCGCAAGGGGCTCGAGGATGCACGGGCGCAGCTTGCGGCGGCGGGGCATGAGGCGGCCACGCGGATCGTCGAGGGCCGCCCCGAGGAGGTGCTGGGCAAGCTGGTCGAGACCGAGGGTGTCGACATGCTGGTGATGGGGGCCTATGGCCACAGCCGCATCCGCAGCCTGGTCATCGGCTCGACCACGACCGAGATGATGCGCTCGTGCAAGGTGCCGGTGGTGCTGATCCGCTGAGCGGCCGCTGTCCGGCCGTCGCCGGGCCGCGCGCGCGTTTGACCATCGTCAATGCCGGGCCGGGCGCGGTGTGGCATGGCGGGCGGAGCGCCGGGTCGCGCGCGCCGAAAGGGGATGCAATGGGCTTGATCTTCCTGGGATTCTTCTGGTTCGCGGGGGTTGCCGTGGCCACCGCGCTGCCGCTCGTGCTGGGGGGGCGCCGTGCCGTGGTGCCGGCTTTCGGGATCGCGGTCGCGTGCCTTCTGGCGCTGCAGGGGCTTTACAGCGCCGCGCAGGCTGCCTGCGCCACGGGCGGCTGTGGCGATCTCGGTGCGCTGCTCGATCACATCCGCATGGTGCTGGCCACCCTGACCGTGCTCGGTCTCGTCACGGGGCTGGGGGCCGGGTGGCTGATCCCGGGGCGCGGCGCGCGGCGCGAGGGCTGAGCCGGTCAGCCCAGCGCCTCGATCCGGGCCCCGGCGAACCGCGCGACCATCGCGGCCACCGCCTCTGCATCGGGCATCAGGCAGGCGGCGGTCGAAAGCGCATCGGCAAGCCCGGCGCTGCGCGCCGAGACGCTGACCGTGCGCACCGGCCCGGCCTCGTCCGGCAGCGGCGACAGGATATGCCCCTGCCTGCCGCCCGCGTCGAGCA
>CAJXKX010000065.1 GCA_913055965.1 uncultured Roseovarius sp. | reverse complement strand
GAGATCGCCGTGGCGCGCGCCGGGCGCGCCTGGATCGCGCGGGGTGGGCGCGGGCGGCGCGGGGCTGGCCACGCGCTGCGCCTGGGCGCGCTGGTGCTGGGCGCGCTTGCGGCGCTCGCGGTAATCGCGGGGCTGGGGGGGCAGGTGGTCTGGTCCTTCGCGGGGTTGTGGCAATTCCCCGACCTGCTGCCCGACGGCTTCACCCTGCGCAACTGGGACCGCCACGGCCCGCGCCTTGCCGGGCCAGCGATTGAGACGCTGCTGATCGCCGGGGCGGCGACGGGGCTGGCGCTGCTCTTGACGCTGGCGAGCCTCGAGGCCGAGCATCGCCACGGGCTGCGCCCCGCCACGCGGGCGCTGTGGCTCTTGTATCTGCCGCTGATCGTGCCTCAGGTGGCGTTTCTGATGGGGTTCCAGACGCTCTCGATCCTCGCGGGGGTCGATGGCGGGCTTGTGGCGGTCATCCTCGCGCATCTGGTCTTCGTGCTGCCCTACGTCTTTCTGTCGCTGTCGGACCCGTGGCGCGCCTGGGACGCGCGGCAGGACACCATCGCGCGGGCGCTGGGTGCAGGCCCCGACCGCGTGCTCTGGGCGGTGCGGCTGCCGATGCTGCTGCGCCCGGTGCTCATCGCAGCGGCGGTGGGCTTTGCCGTGTCGGTCGGGCAATACCTGCCGACGCTGCTGGTGGGCGCGGGGCGGGTGGCGACGCTGACCACCGAGGCGGTGGCGCTGGCGGCGGGCGGCGACCGGCGCGCCATCGGGGTCTATGCGCTGGCGCAGACCGGCGCGGCCTTTGCACCCTTCGCGCTGGCCGTTCTGCTGCCGCGCCTGCTATGGCGCAACCGCAGGGGGATGCGCGATGGCTGAGGGGCTGCGCTTCGAACAGGTGACGATCGCGCTGGGCCCCGCGCGGCTCATCGCGCTCGATTGCACGGTGGGGCCGGGCGAGGTGCTGACGGTGATGGGGCCGTCGGGCTCGGGCAAATCCACGCTGCTGGCGGCGATCACCGGCACGCTCGACCCCGCGTTCACCATGACCGGGCGCATCCGGCTCGACGGGCATGACCTATCACGCCTGCCCACCGAGGCGCGGCGCGTGGGCATCCTGTTTCAGGACGAATACCTGTTTCCGCACCTGTCGGTCGGGGCCAACCTCGCCTTCGGCCTGAAACCGGAGGTGCGGGGCCGTGCCGCGCGCCGCGCCCGCATCGAGGCGGCGCTGGCGGAGGTGGGACTCGCAGGCTTTGCCGACCGCGACCCGGCCACGCTCTCGGGCGGTCAGCGGGCGCGGGTGGCGCTGCAACGGATGCTCTTGTCGGAGCCGCGCGCGCTGCTGCTCGACGAGGCGTTCTCCAAGCTCGATACGGGGCTGCGCGCGCAGGTCCGTGCGCTTGTGTTCGACACCGCGCGACAACGGGCGCTGCCGGTGCTGCAAGTCACCCACGACCATTCCGACGCCGAGGCGGCGGGGGGAGAGGTGATGGAGGTGGGGTGAACATCTGCCCCGCGCGGAATCAGAGCGCGCAAGGCGCGCTCCCGCGCATCGTCATGCCAAAGGCATGCCTCCGGCATAACGCCGTCCCCCGGCACGGCGATTCTGCTTCCACCAGCGCACCGCTCGGAACTTTTTCGGATTTGGCGGGCATAAAGCTCTCAGAACGACCGGTGGATCGCCACGCCGCGGCCCGTCGATGCGCGGCCCAAGCCCAAGTCCTAGCGCGACAACCCACCATGCAAGGTCGGCACATCCAGCGCGGCAAACCCGTAATGCCGCAGCCAGCGCAAATCCGAGTCAAAGAACGCCCGCAGATCCGGAATCCCGTATTTCAGCATCGCGATCCGGTCGATCCCCATGCCGAAGGCAAAGCCCTGCCACTCGGTCGGGTCGATATGGCCCGCCTCCAGCACCTTGGGGTGCACCATGCCGCTCCCGAGGATTTCCAGCCAGTCGTCGCCCTCGCCGACCTTGAGCGTGCCGCCCTCCCAGCTACAGCGGATATCCACCTCCGCCGACGGCTCTGTG
Organism: uncultured Roseovarius sp.; assembly: GCA_913055965.1. Lineage (GTDB taxonomy): Bacteria > Pseudomonadota > Alphaproteobacteria > Rhodobacterales > Rhodobacteraceae > Roseovarius. The sequence goes on along the minus strand of CAJXKX010000065.1, from coordinate 6,417 downwards.
AACGGGAAATGCGAGGCGCGGAAGCGCAGGTCGACGTGATCCACCTCGAAGAACGCCTTGACGAATTCCTCCAGCACCCATTTGAGATTGGCCATCGAGATGTCGCGGTCGATCGCCAGCCCCTCGACCTGGTGGAACATCGGCGTGTGCGTCTGGTCGTAATCCGCGCGATAGACGCGGCCCGGCGCGATCACCCGAATGGGCGCGCCCTGCGCCTGCATCGCGCGGATCTGCACCGGCGAGGTATGGGTGCGCAGCACGTGCGGGGGGCGGTCGTCGCCCTCGGCGCGGTGCATGTAGAACGTGTCCATCTCGGCGCGGGCGGGGTGGTGCGAGGGGATGTTGAGCGCGTCGAAATTGTACCAGTCGCTCTCGACCTGCGGCCCCTCGGCCACGGCAAAGCCCATGTCGGCAAAGATCGCGGTGACCTCCTCGGTCACCTGGCTGACGGGATGGATCGTGCCCGCGCGCCGGGGCCGCCCCGGCAGCGTCACGTCGAGCCATTCGCCCCGCAGGCGCTCATCGAGCGCGGCATCGGCGAGCGCCGCCTTGCGCGCGGCGAGCGCCGAATTGATCTCGTCCTTGAGCGCGTTGAGCCGCGGGCCCGCCTCCTGCCGCTCCTCGGGGCTCATCTTGCCCAACTCGCGCATCCTGAGGCTGATCTCGCCCTTCTTGCCCACGGCCTGCACGCGCAGCGCCTCGAGCGCGGCCTCGTCTTCGGCCCCGGCAATGGCTGTCAGGTATTTCTCGCGAAGGTCGCTCATATCCGTCACCCCGTTCTGTCAGGCGGGGGTTAGCGCGCCTGCGCGCGGGGCGCAAGCGCGCCCGCGCCCCTCAGCAGGGCAGGATACGCGCCTGAAAGCAGTTGTTGCGCGCGGAGCGCACATCGACATGGACCACGCCGGGCCAGCCCAGCGCCCATTCGGCATGGTCCATCAGTGCATCCGCGGCGACCACCTTGCCGGTGCCGTAGACGATGCGCTCATCCGCGCCATAGCCCTTGAGCAGGTAATCGGGGCTGGCGCGCAGCGCGGGCGGCAGCCCTGTGCCCTCGAACCGCGCGCAGGGCGCGGCGCAGACAAAGATCGGTCCGGTCTCGGCATAGGGGTGCAGCCCGGCAAAGGGGCGATGCGCGAGCACCAGCATCTCCGCCCCGTCGGCTATGAAATCGAGGCAATGGCGGCAGGGATTGCCGGCACCCTGCGCCACCTGCCGCTCGGGCGGGTGGCCATAGGCATCGGGCGCGCCGCAGCGCCAGGCGGTGACGAGATCGGTGGGCAGGGCGGTGATCCTGGGCATGGCGGGCCTCCTCGGGAGCGTTGGCCCAAGGGGGCCACGCCCCGATCAGTCGCGCGACCCGGAACCTGCGGAATCGCGCGCGCGCTCCGCCTGCCCGCGCATCATCTCTTCCAGCCGGTCGAGGCGGCTCAGCACCTCGTCGCGGTAGGTGTCGGTCTTTTCCGCGTCCTCGGCGTGGTGCGCGTCCTGCATCGAGTTGACGATGAGACCCACCAGAAGGTTCACCACCGCAAAGGTCGTGACCATGATGAACGGCACGAAGAAGGCCCAGGCATAGGGGAATTGCTCCATCACCGGGCGCACGATCCCCATCGACCACGATTCCAGCGTCATGATCTGGAAGAGCGAATAGGCGCTGCGCCCGAGGTCGCCGAACCACTCCGGGAAGGCCGCGCCGAAAAGCTTGGTGGCCATGACCGAACCGATGTAGAAGATCATGCCCATCAGCAGGAACACCGAGCCCATCCCCGGCAGCGCGGTGACCAACCCCTCGACCACCCGGCGCAGCGACGGCGCGACCGACACCACGCGCAGCAGGCGCAGGATGCGCAGCGCCCGCAGCACCGACAATCCTTGTGTCGTCGGCACCAGCGAGATGCCCACGATGATGAAATCGAAGATGTTCCAGCCACGCCGGAAAAAGCCCGCGATCCCGCGCGCGTAGAGCTTGGCCACGATCTCGACCACGAAAACCGAAAGGCACAGCCTGTCAAGCGCGATGATCAGCGGGCCCGCCTGCGCCATCACCGGATCGACCGTTTCCAGCCCCAGGATCACCGCATTGAACAGGATCACGCCGAGAATGACGTTCTGAAAGAGCGACGTATCGAGAATCCCGCCGACGCGGTTGCGAAAACTCATGTCATGCCTGTCCGTTCGCGCTGCACTCGCCGCGCCATATGGGCGCGCCCGCACGGCACCGCAAGCGCGCCACGCGCGTCATGCCCGCGCCAGCATCCGCCCCAGCGGACGCCCGCCGAGGATGTGCAGGTGAAAATGCGGCACCTCCTGAACGCCAGCCTCGCCCGCGTTCGAGATGCTGCGAAAGCCCGCGCCGCCGTCGCCCGGCGCGACACCGGTCATGCGGCACACCTCGGCCACCGCGCGGGTGAAATCCACGATCTCGGCCTCGCTCGCCTCGGCCGCGAAATGGGCATGGTCCACGTAGGACCCCTTGGGGATCACCAGCACATGCACCGGTGCCTGCGGCTGGATGTCCTCGAAGGCGAGCGTGTGGTCGGTCTCGAGCACGGTCTTGTTGGGAATCTCGCCGCGCAGGATCTTGGCGAACACGTTCTGGTCGTCGTAGGTCTGGGTCATGGGGTCTCCTCAATCGGCGAAAAGGTGATCGATTTCGGCGATCTCCTGCGCCTTTTCGGCGGGAACATCAAGAAAACGCGACAGCAGGTCGGCCCGGTGCGCGGGATCGTCGGTCTCTCGCAGGATCAGGTGATTGGCGAACTCCGCGTCGCGGATGCGGTCGCGCTCGTGGATGATGTCGCCGCGTATCGTCGGCAGCAGCCGTTCCAGCGTGTCCCGCCCGGTCTGCTCTCCTGCCAGACCGACGCGGCGGGCATGACCGGCGAGATACTCGTCCGAGAAGGTGCACTGGATGTCCAGCAGGCGGGTTCGCGCCCGGTCGCCACAGAAATCGGTCAGCAGGTCCATGTCGGCGGGGTCCATGCAGACCACGAGCCGGTCGGTCTCGTAATAATCGAACAGCATCCGCATCAGCGCGCGACGGTGACGGGTGCGCTTGGCGAGGGTGACCTGGATTCCGCCGAGGTCCGGCAGGGCGGCCCCCTCCTCGTTGAACACGTACTCCATCACCGGCAGGTTGGTGGTCTGCCGGATGCGCGCCACCAGCCGCTTGGCTACGTGCCATTTCTTGCACAGCACGATCATCAGTTCGCGGTCGCGGCCGATGGTGCTCTCGACCTCCCAGAACCGGCGGCCGAAGCGCCGCCCCTCGCGCCCGCGCGCGGTGAGGAACCGGTAGAGGTTGCGCCCCTCGTCCGATATCCGGAACTGTGCCGCGTCATCGCCGTAAAGCGCCCCGAGCCGCCGCTTGAGCGCCACCGCCTCGGGGCTGATCTTGCGGGCGAAGAGATAGTCCTGACCCAGCAGCATGTCGTAGTGATCGTTGTAGAACGTCACCGGCATGCCGTAATCCGAGAACATCAGGAAAGTCAGCGTGCGCGTCTCGATCTCAATCTCGGGCACGAGATGGCGCACCAGCGTCTGAAAGAACGTCTCGTCGGGAATCCACGTGGTGCGGAAGAACCGCATCACGTCGCGCCGCGTGCGGGTGAAGTCGAGAATCCACTCGACCGTGCGTCGGCGCAGGCACCACCACTGGCTGCCGATCTGGACCTCGATATCCGACGGGATCGCGCGCATGAGCCGCAGCCGTTTCTGAAGCTCGAACGACGTGTAAAAGCGCCATTTCTGCGTGCGCTCGTTGAAGAAATGGCGGTAGACGAGCCGCTCTTCCTTCATCCCGGTCTTGATCCAGTCGCTCTCGAAGAAATCGAAGCTCTCGATATAATCGACATCGCGCGACCCTAGAAACTCGTGCGCATAGCGCGCCGACTTGATCGGCGCGCAATCCCCTGAAAGCATGTAGAAATGCGTGGCCCGCGGAAACGCCTCGACCGCCGCCTCGACCGCGTGAAGCGTGGCCTGCACAAGCGACCATTCTCCCCAGCCGCACCTGACCCGGCGACGGGCAAAGACGACGTTGGGCTCGTCGCCCAGCGCCTCGCGGATCTGCGCGAACGCCTCGGGGGCGGCGCGGGCGTCGAAATGAATCGCGATGTAATCCCCGGCACCGATCAGCATCCGCGCCTGTCGCACGATGGCCTCGGGGTCCTTGTGGCAGAGCAGGATGAAGGCGATTCGTGCCATAAAGGAAACGATTTCCTGAATCTTTCGGGTATTGTTATCTCAATATCGGTGAACAGAGCCTCAATAAACAGGCTTTCGTTGTTTTTTTGAAGCCGCTACACCACTGTCTGGCATTGGCAGAAGCAAGGGCGCGGCGCGTATGGGCTTTCCCGGAACATGGATGACCGAGAGCGAAAGCGTGGTCTACCGCGTGGTGCCGAAATGCGCCTGCTCGACCATCGGCCAGATCATGTACTACTCCGATCACGGGGCGTTCTTCGACGGTGATATCCACGATGCCACCTCGGGCATGCACAAATGGGCGCTCGACGACAGCCAGGCTGCCATCGCCGCCAATGTGCGCGCCCACAAGAGCTATGCCTTTACCTGCGTGCGCAACCCCTACACCCGCATCCTGTCGTCGTTCTTCGACAAGATCTGCGGCATCCAGCGCAACGGGCGGCGCTATCGCGGCAAGCTGGTGCCGACCATCATTCAGAAATACGGCATCGAGGTGGGCGGCGAGGACGGCAAGGAAGAGTTCGACCAGATCCGCAGCTTTCGGCGCTTCCTGCTGTTCGCCCGCGACACGATCCGCTGGAAACGCCCGATGGAGCCCGACATCCACTGGTCGGCCATGTCCGGACATGTGTCGACCTTCATCGTCAATGGCGGGCGCTACGACCACATCTTCTGGACCGAGAAGTTCAACGAGGGCATGGGCGCGGTGCTGTCGGCCATCGACACGCCCCACGCCGTCGATCTCGGGACGATCCCGCGCTTCAACGAATCCGAAGGCCACGGGCCCAAACGCGCGCATCCCGTGGAAGCGTATTTCGACGACCTGTCGATGCATCTGGTCTACGAGATCTACAAGCGCGATTTCGAGGTGTTCAAATACGATTTCGAGAATCCCGCCAACAAGATGCCGGTGGCCGAGATCGACCTCGACGAGGTGCATGCCAAGCTGGGCGAATAGCAGGTCGCGCGGCGCGGGGTTGCATTTCCCCGCGACTCGGGTATACGCGCCGCCAGACATGCGCGTGATGCCCGCTACCTGAGGCAAGAGCCGAGGCCCCCGAAACGGCGGGGCGGGATCGGGTATCCGTGCAACCGGAAACAGACAGACCCGAGAAAGGCTCAGACAGCCATGGCCAACACGATCCAGTCCAAGAAGCGCGCGCGCCAGAACGAAAAGCGCTATGCCGTCAACAAGGCGCGCCGGTCGCGCATCCGCACCTACCTGCGCAAGGTCGAAGAGGCGATCGCCTCGGGCGACAAGGACGCCGCCACCGCCGCGCTGCGCGCCGCCCAGCCCGAACTGATGCGGGGCGTCACGAAGGGCGTGTTTCACAAGAACACCGCCGCGCGCAAGATGTCGCGCCTCTCGTCGCGGGTGAAGGCGCTGGGCTGAGCCCCTCGCGGACCACAGGTCTCTGAAAGAAAACGGGCATCGCCGAGAGGCGGTGCCCGTTGCCGTTGCAGGGGGCCGGACACGGCCCGAGATTCTTTTTCCTCCCGCCGCTGTCAAGCGCAATGATCAGTTGTCGCGGCGCGCGCGGCGTTGCTAACGTCTGGAGGCGATTCACGCTTGGGGGGACAGGCCATCGCAAGCCAAGGGCCGCACAGGCCGGCCTTCGGCTCGCCCAGAGAGAGAATTCCGCTCTCCGGTCTTGTCTATGGCATTTTGACGGAGGGATTCCCGCGGCCTTGGGACGGGCCGCAACCGGGATCCTTTTCGGCAACATGCAGTGCGCAGGGACGTCCGTTTCCGGTGCCGGTCGCTGACCGGCGTCGGTGGCGCTGTCTTTGTCCTCGGCTACGAAGCGTTGGCATGAAGCCGCTGCCGGGCACACGCCGCGGTGGCACGGGAATGAACAGCGGAACGGGACACATGACCAGAGAACAGTGGGGCGAAGTAAAACAGCAGATCCGGCAGGCCGTGGGGCAGAACACGTTCAGGAACTGGATCGAACCGCTCGAATTCGCCGAGGTCTCTGACGGGGTCGCCACGCTCTCTGTGCCGACGCGCTTCATCGGCAATTACGTGTCGCAGCATTTCGGCGACCTGATCCTCTACAAGATGTCCCAGGTGGAGGCCGGGGTCCGCAAGCTGGAATTCCGCGTCGCCGCCAACGAGGCCACCGCCCCGTGCGGCGCGCAGGACAAGCCGCAGCCTGCCCCCGCCCGCCCGGCGCGCGCCGCCACCGACAGCCCGCTGCACTCCGCCCC
>CAJXKX010000064.1 GCA_913055965.1 uncultured Roseovarius sp. | reverse complement strand
GTCGCCATTGTTGACCGCAACGATGGTCTGCTCATGGCCGCCGGTGAACTTGACCTCACCGAAATAGTCGCCCGACTGCATGGTGGCGCCGATTTCCACCGGGATCTCGATGGACGGAATCAGGTAGCCCGAGGTCGAGTTCGGATCGCCAAAGCCGAAGGTCTTGTCCTTCATGTCTTCCAGCGAGGTGATGCCGCTGTCCTTGCGGGCAAAACCGATCGAGTGATAGCCGTAGCCGCCATCCAGGTTCACCTTGACCAGAACCGGTTCGACCGCGTCGGGGTTTTCCAGATAGGTCTTGGCATAGCCTGAGGCGCCCAGCCACGCCATGTCGATGGTGCCGCCCAGCAGACCCTGGATCACGCCGTCGTAATCGGCGGGGGTGAACAGCTTGACCGGCACGCCGAGCAGCTCTTCGGCCTTGGCACGGTAGCATTCGTTCGAGGCCATGCGGTCCTGCGCGTTCTCGCCGCCCAGCACGCCGATGCGGAATTCCTCGATCTTGTCCTGCGCCAGCGCGGGGCTGACGAGGGCGGTGGTGGCCACGATGGCGGCAAACAGTCTGGTCATGTGTCTCTCTCCGGTTGGATTGCCTTGGGTTGTCGGCCCGCCACCCCCCGGCGGGCCAGGGGGTCGTCAGACCGCGGCCTCGGCCTCGCGAAGCGCGCGAACGGTCTCGCGGTCCAGCGTCTCGATGGAGGTCGATGTCGCCTCTTCGGAAAAGCTCGCATCGGCACCGTAGATGTCGCGCGCCACGCCGGTGGTCAGCTGTTCGGGCGTGCCGTCGAACACCACGCGCCCGTGCAGCATCCCGATCACCCGGTCGCAATAGCGCCGCGCGGTATCCAGCGTGTGCAGGTTGGCGATCACCATGCGCCCGTCTTCCTCGTGGATGCGGCGCAGCGCGTCCATCACGATCTGTGCGTTCATCGGATCGAGGCTGGCGATGGGCTCGTCGGCGAGAATGATCTTCGGGTCCTGCATCAGCGCGCGGGCAATCGCCACCCGCTGCTGCTGCCCGCCCGACAGCGCCTCGGCGCGTTTCGGCGCATGATCGGCGATGCCCAGCCGGTCGAGGATCTCGATGGCGCGGTGAATATCCGCATCAGGATAAAGGTTGAACATCGTGGCCAGCGTCGAGCGGCGGTTGAGCGTGCCGTGCAGCACGTTCGATACCACGTCCATCCGCGGCACGAGGTTGAACTGCTGGAAGATCATCGCGCATTGCGACTGCCAGGCGCGCTTGTCGGCACCCTTGAGCGCCGTCACGTCGCGCCCCTCGAACACGATGCGCCCCGACGTGGCGTCGCTCAGCCGGTTCATCATCCGCAGCAGGGTGGATTTCCCGGCCCCCGAGCGCCCGATGATCCCGATCATCGCGGGCCGCTCCACCGTCAGGCTCACCGCATCGACCGCGGTGTTCGGGCCAAATCGCTTGGTCAGCGCGTCGATTGTCAGCACGTATCACCCCCAAGGCTGTTGCGCGCTCTCTAGGCGCGCCATGCGAAAACCGTGCAACAGATGTGCAAAGCTTTCGTGACAGCCCGCCGCCCGGCGCGTGACCATCTGGCCCCTTGCCGTGCCCCCTGCCCACCGCGTAAGCACGAAGGCATGACCGCGCCGCGCCGCCCCCGCCTGACCCCCGACACCTGGCTCGCCGCCGGGCTCGACGCGCTGTGCGAGGCCGGGCCGGCGGCGCTCGGGGCCGAACCGCTGGCGCGCCGCCTCGGCACCACCAAGGGCTCGTTCTACTGGCATTTCGCGGATGTTCCGGCCTATTCCGCCGCGCTGCTCGCCCGCTGGCAGGCAGCGGCCGAGGCCGCGCTCGGCACCGACGAGGATGCGCCCGCCGCAGCGCGCCTGCGCGCCACGGCGCAGGCCATCGCCGCCCCCGCGGCGGGCACGGCGCAAGCCGCCGAACCGGCGATCCGCGCCTGGTCCGCCACCGACAGCCTCGTGGCGCGCTGCCTCGCCGAGACCGACGCCCGCCGCCTCGATCGGCTGGGCGCGCTGCTCGCGAAATGCGGCATCGCCAACCCCGACATGGCGCGCATCCTGCTCGGAGCGGCCATCGGCATGCAATCGCTCGGCGGTCCCGCGGCCAACCGCGACGCCATCGGCTCGCTGGTCGATCTGGTTCTGGCGCTGCGGTGATCGCCATGCGCCTCGCCCTCGTGCTCGCCGCCCTCTCGGCGCTCGGCCATTGCAAGGACGAGACCGTGTCGGGCCATGGCGGGCAGGGGATGACATGGGTCTTGCACAGCATCGACGGTGCCCCCTTCACGGCGCGCGCCACGCTCACCTTTCCCGAAGAGGGGCGCCTCACGGGCGAGGCCCCGTGCAACCGCTACTCGGGCGAGCAGACGGTGCCCTATCCGTGGTTCTCCGCCGAACGCCTCGTTTCGACGAAGCGCGCCTGCCCCGACCTCGCGGCCGAGACACGCTATCTGCGCGCGCTAGAGGACATGACCCTCGCCGAGATCGCGGGCGACACGCTTCTGCTGACCAATGATGCGGGCCGCGAGATGGTGTTCCGCGCCCGGAAATAGCGGCCCCGCGCGGCCCGTCACGGCCACCGCCACCCTTTACGCGCGGCGCACTCTGGCTTACCTCTTGGCCATGCAGCAGACCGACAGACCCAAACCCCCGCTCACCCTCTGGCTCGCCGCCCCGCGCGGCTTTTGCGCCGGTGTGGACCGCGCCATCAAGATCGTGGAAATGGCGCTCGCGAAATGGGGGGCGCCTGTCTATGTGCGGCACGAGATCGTGCACAACAAGTACGTGGTGGACGATCTGCGCGCCAAGGGGGCCGTCTTCGTCGAGGAACTGGACGCCTGCCCCGACGACCGCCCGGTGATCTTTTCCGCCCATGGCGTGCCGAAATCCGTGCCCGCGGCGGCGGCGGCGCGGCAGATGCTCTATGTCGATGCCACCTGCCCGCTGGTGTCGAAGGTGCATATCGAGGCCGGACGCCACTACGAGAACGGGCTGCAGATCGTGATGATCGGCCATGCCGGCCACCCCGAGACGGTGGGCACGATGGGGCAGTTGCCGCCGGGCGAGGTGCTTCTGGTCGAGACGCCCGCCGACGTGGCGACGCTCGAGGTGCGCGACGAGACGCGCCTCGCCTTCGTCACGCAGACCACGCTGTCGGTCGATGATACCGCCGAAATCGTCGCCGCCCTTCAGGCCCGCTTTCCCGCCATCATCGGCCCCCACAAGGAAGACATCTGCTACGCCACCACCAACCGGCAGGAGGCCGTGAAGGCGATGGCGAAACGCGCCGAGGCGATGCTCGTGGTGGGCGCGCCCAACTCGTCCAACTCGAAACGCCTCGTCGAGGTCGGCGCGCGCGCGGGCTGCTTTTATGCGCAACTTGTGCAGCGCGCCGCCGATATCGACTGGCGCGCGCTCGACGGCATCGCCTCCATCGGCATCACCGCCGGCGCCTCGGCCCCCGAGGTGCTGGTCAACGAGGTGATCGACGCCTTCCGCGCCCGCTATGACGTGACCGTCGAGGTGATCGAGACCGCGCAGGAAAACGTCGAATTCAAGGTGCCGAGGGTGCTGCGGGAACCTGCCTGAGCCGGAGCTTCGAGCACGCCCCGCGCCTTGCCCTTGCCAGCGGGACACGGGTCCATTTCTTCTCATGACCCGGCTCGCCCCTCGGGGTCGCCCGCCCCCGCCTGCCGCAGCCGCGGGACCGCGCGGGCGGGATCGATGATGGCACCGCCCTCGTCCACCAGCGCCACCCGAACGGGCCGCCCGCTCTGCGCATCGACGATCTCCACCGGCCCCGGCCCCCCGAGAATATGGGCCTCGCTCCAGTGGGTGAGCGCGATCAGCGGCACCACGAGATCGCGCCCCTTCGCGGTCAGCGCATAGGCAAAGCGGCGCCGGGCCCCGGCCTCGCGGTAGGATTGCTTCTCCAGCAGCCCGCGCGCGGTCAGCCTGGCCAGCCGGTCGGTCAGGACCGAGCGCGGAATGCCGAGATCCTGCCGGATATCCTCGTAGCGCATCACGCCGAACACCGCTTCGCGCAGGATCAGCAGGGACCAGCGGTCGCCGATATCCTCGACAGCCTTGGCAAGGGCACAGTCGGTCACCGGCAGGGGTGCGCGATTACGGATGGGGGGCATCGAATCTGAGTTTGACATACGAACCCAGATAGCGCATCTTCACCTGAGTTCAAAATACAGACTCAGAATGGTGGGCTGGCTTCCCGCGCCCGTTACCGAAACCACAGGAGACTCCCATGACGACCCGACCGCTGCGTGTCGCGCTTGCCGCCAATCTCGTCTTTTCCTCGGCCTGCGGGCTCGCACTCATCGTCGGGGGCGGCGATGTGGCAACGTGGATGGGCACGATCCCGGCATGGTTCATGATGGCGCTTGGGGTGGGGTTGCTGGGCTTTGCGGGGCTTCTCGGGTTCGTGCTTGCGCGGCTTCGAATCGGATGGGCGCTGCTGATTTCCGTGCTCGACATCCTCTGGGTGCTCGCCACCCTGCCGCTGACGCTGATCCCCGGCCTGCTCTCGTCCGAGGGCAAGGTCGTGGTGGTGGTCGTCGCGGCTTGCGTCGCGCTCGTCGCCTTTCTGCAACTCAGGGGCATCCGCTCGGCCCTCGGCGGCGGGGCGGACGATCCCGGCATGTATCGCCACTGCGTCAGGCTGCAAAGCCGCGCGCGGCCGGATGACCTGTGGCGTGCGGTGCGCAATCTGGGCGCGATAGCCCAATATGCCCCGGGCCTGAGCGAATCGAAGCTGGTCGGCGCAAGCGAGCCCCGCCCGGGTGCCACGCGCATCTGCACCAATCATCAGGGCCAGAGCTGGGCCGAGGATGTCGTATGCCTCGACGACAGGGCGCGCACCGTCCTGCTCCGCTTCCAGACCGAGGCACCAGACTTTCCCCTGCCCTTCAGCGAGATGGAGGGCGGCTGGATCGTCGCGCCGGCTCCGAACGACCGGGCAACCGTGGACATCTGGTGGACCGTGCGCCCGAAGATGCGCCGCTTCGGTTGGGTCGCGCTGGCCCTGATGACGATCCCGCTCGACCGCGACATCCCCCGCATCGTCGCGGCGATGGAAGCCGATGGGCAGGACGACATGCAGATGCTTTCGGTCCGTCTGCCGGCCTTGCGCATCTGCTGACGCGGTCGATCCGGGGTCGATTGGGGGCGGGCCGGGCCTTGCGCCGGACGGCGTGAACGGAAAGGCTGGCCCGCCCCCGCGCCGCGTGCCATTCTCTGTCGGGGAGGACGCGGGCATGACCGCAGCACAAGAGCATTTCGGCACCGAGGCGCAGCGCGCCCTGCTGATGCGGGGCGCATTCGCCTATGCCCTGCTGCGCGACGATCCGCGCTTTACCTATTACGGCCGCACCGTTGGCCTCGCCACGCCGGAAAGCGGCGATATCTCCCTGCTCTGCGCGCTCACCCGGCTGCAAGGCAGCAGCGCCTATGGCCGCGTGCCTGCCGCCGATCTGCCCCGCCATGCCGAGGCGGCGCGCGGGCAGGGCCTCGCGACCACCGTCTACACCCGCTGGGAGGGCGGGGCGGCGGCCCGCGACACGGCCCGCGCCATCCTGCGCGACCACCCCCTCCCCGACGACCTCACCGCCGAATGGATCGACGCCGACGCCCCGCCCGGGCGGCTCGCCGCACTGGCCGGGGTGGCGCTCGCCTGCGGCGTGCTGCCGCCTGCGGGCGCGGTGCTGCGCGGGCAGGCGCGGCCCGGCCTCGGCCTCCTCGCGCGCGACCGCGCGGGGCGCGCGGTCGCCTGCGCCGGGGCCGCGGCCTATGTCCATCCCGATCAGGCGCTGGGCCGGGCGCAATGCTGGTGGGGGATGCTGGCCACGCATCCCGACCGGCGCGGCGAACGGCTGGCGCTCATCCTCGGGGCGATGGCCCTGATCCGGATGCAGGACCGCTACGGCTTCGGCCAGGTCTTCACCGGGGTCGAGCCCGGCAACGCCGCATCCGAGGCGGTCTGCCGCCGCATCGGCCTCGCCCCCGCCGATACCGGCGTTCTGAGCGTGGTGGACGCGGCCCTCCTGCCGGGCGGGCGGATGACGAAGTAGGCCCCCGAACGCGCCCTTCCCCCCCTTGCCAATCCCGCCCCTCCGCGCCACTTTCCGGCTCATGTTCCAGACCATCCCGCGCGCCCCGCTGATCCTCGGCCTTGCCGGCCTGCTGCCCTTCCTCTGGGGGGCGCTCACCGTGCTCCGGCCCGATCTCGGCCTGTGGACGGCGCAGACCGTCGGCCCCCGCTTCGCCGGGCCTTACGTGATGCTGTTCTACGGCGCGGTGATCCTTTCGTTCATGTCCGGCGTGCTCTGGGGCTTTGCCACCAAGGCACAGGGCACGCTGGCCGCCGCAGGCTATACGCTCTCGGTGATCCCGGCGCTCTGGGCCTTCTTCATGACCGGCGGCGGGCCAGCCTCGGCGGGGCTGAACCTCATCTTCGGCTTCGCGGGGCTCCTCGCGATCGACTGGCAATTCGCCCGCTGGGGTCTTGCGCCCGCATGGTGGATGCCGCTACGCCTCGGGCTCAGCGCCGTGGTGATCGCCTGCCTCGCCATCGGCACCTTCGTCTGAGGGCCGCCACATGACCGATCTCACGCTCTATTCGATGCCCTCCTCGGGCAACAGCTACAAGGTGCGGCTGCTGCTGGCCCTGCTGGGCCGGAGGGTCGACACCGTCGATGTCGAATACGGATGGGAGGCGCTCACCCGCGCCAAGGCGGAGGGCCGCCTGCCCTTCGGCAAGGCCCCGGTGCTGGACCTCGGAGACGACACGCTCCTGCCCGAATCGAACGCGATCCTTTTCTGGCTGGGACAGGGCACACGCTTTGTGCCCGCGGACGCGCTGGATGAGGCGCGGATGCTGTCCTGGATGTTCTGGGAGCAGAACCAGCACGAGGGCGTGATCGCCGTGCGCGCGGCGCTGCTGAGCTATCCGCACCGCAAGGCCGAGGCCACGCCCGAGCGGCTGGCGGATCTGCTGGCGCGCGGCCATGCCCTGCTCGCGATCATGGAGGATCACCTCAGCGGGCGCGACTGGCTGGTGGGCGACGATGTCAGCCTCGCGGACCTGTGCCTTTACGCCTACACGCATACCGCCGACACGCGCGGCGGGTTCGACCTCGCGCCGTTCCCGGCGCTGCGCGGCTGGCTGGGGCGCATCGCGTCCCTTGACGGCTATGTCGGTCTCGATGCCTGATCTCTTCGCCTATACCGACGGGGCCTGCTCAGGCAATCCCGGCCCCGGCGGCTGGGGCGTGCTGATGCGCGCCATGGACGGCGACGCCATCGTCAAGGAACGCGAGCTCAAGGGCGGCGAGGCCGAGACCACCAACAACCGGATGGAGCTTCTGGCGGCGATTCATGCGCTCGAGGCGCTGTCGAAACCCTCGGCCATCACCATCGTCACCGACAGCGCCTATGTAAAGAACGGCATCACCGGCTGGATGCATGGCTGGAAACGCAACGGCTGGAAAACCGCCGCGAAAAAGCCGGTCAAGAATGTCGAACTCTGGCAGCGTCTGGACGAGGCGCAAAAGCGCCATGACGTGACCTGGGAATGGGTCAAGGGCCACGCGGGCCACCCCGAGAACGAACGCGCCGACGAATTGGCGCGCGCGGGCATGGCCCCGTTCAAGCCGGGCAAATCCGGGGCATGAGCGCGCTCATCCTGCTCGATTACGCCTCGGTGCTGATCTTCGCCCTGACCGGCGCGCTCGTGGCCTCGCGGCAACAGCTCGATATCGTGGGCTTTGCCTTTCTCGCCTGCCTGACGGCGGTGGGCGGCGGCACGCTGCGCGATCTGGTCCTCGACGTGCCGGTATTCTGGGTCGCCGAACCGCTTTATCTGCTGGCCTGCACCGCGACCGCGCTCGCTGCATTCTTTCTCGCCCACCTGCTTGAGTCGCGCTACCGCTGGGTCCTTTGGCTCGACGCGGTGGCGATCGCGGCCTACGGCGTGTTCGGCGCCTACAAGGGGCTCGCGGTCACCGGTTCCCCGGTGATTGCGGTGCTGATGGGGATGACGACGGCCGCCGTCGGTGGCGTGATACGCGACGTGCTGGCCGACGAACCCTCGGTGCTGTTGCGAAAGGAGATCTACATGGTCGCGGCGATGGCCGGGGCGGTGGTGTTCGTCGCGCTGGACATGGCCGGTCTGCCACTTCCGCTGGCGGCGGGCGCGGGGTTCGCAGCGGCGTTCGGCCTGCGCAGCGGGGCCCTCGCCCGAGGCTGGACCCTGCCTGCCTACCGCTCGCGCCCGGGCCGCGACCCGGAAGAAAGCCTGGGCCGAGACGACCCAGACGACAGGTCTTAGTCCCTCGCGAAAGCCGGTGGTCCGGTAGCGGTAAAATCATCTTGGAAGGATGGTGGTGGGCGACCCTGGAATCGAACCAGGCATGGGTCTCCCCGGCGGATTTACAGTCCGCTGCCGCACCTTGCAGCGCGTCGCCCTCAGGGACCCGTGAATACGCAGCCCCGGGGGGGCGGTCAATAGCGAATTCGGCCTAACGCAGATAGCGT
>CAJXKX010000063.1 GCA_913055965.1 uncultured Roseovarius sp. | reverse complement strand
CAAAAGACCTGCCAGGACCAGCCACCTGAAGAGTGGCCGGTCCCAGAAGTCGCTGAATGTTTCCGACACCGTTCCGACCTGACCGGCGCGTGGCGCGCCGGTCCCCCCGGTCGCGCGGGGCGGGGCCGGGGGCGGGGCGGTCATGTCGGTCAGGGCCGGGGCGCGCATATGGGTCGGGTCCGTCGTCGGGTTTCTCTGCCAGCGGGGCGCTGCAAGTTCGGTGCCAAGCCCCGGCCTCAGCTACGGCGACGGGGCGGGGCGGCGCTGTCCTGCGCCTCGGCGCGGGCCTCCTGCAGCGCGCGTCGGGTCTCGTCGGCGCGGGCGTCGAGCACCGTCCGGCGGCGGGCGTGCTGCGACAGGTCGGCCTCGAGCGCGCTGCGTTCCTCGCGGGTCTCGGCCATCCGGCTGCGGGTGTCTTGCAGGTGCTGCACCAGCGTGCGGCCCATGAAATGCGCGGCGTTCAGCTCGCCGCGCGTCATCGGCTGCGCCGGGGCCTGCGCGGTTTCCTGCAGCAGGCGGTCGAGGCGGTCGGCCATGTCGAACTGCTGCATCTCGCGGTGCCGCAACGCGCCGATCCGTGCCGATACCTGCGCGACCTCGCCGCGCGCGCGGGTGGCCATCAGCGACAGCAGGTGCAGGTGCCGCGGGCTCATGCGCTGCCCCCTGTCAGCGTGTCGAGCGCCACGATGCTCTCGGCGAGCGTGGCGGGTGCGTCGATCTCCTGCCGGATGAACGCCTCGATCCGGGGCCAGAGGGCAACCGCCTCGTCGAGCGTTGCGTCCTGGCCTTGCGTGTAGGCCCCCATCAGCATCATGTCGCGGTTCTCCATGTAGGTTGCGATCATCCGGCGCAGGCGCGCGGCGGCGCGGTCGTGCGGTTTGTCGGTGATATCCTTCATTACCCGGCTGACGGATTGCGGCAGGTCGATCGCCGGGTAGATCCCCATCTGCGCCTGTTTGCGCGACAGCACGAAATGCCCGTCGAGAATGGCGCGGGCGGTGTCGACGACGGGGTCGTTCACCGTGTCGTCGCCATCGGCCAGAATGGTGTAGAACGCCGTGATGCTGCCCTCTCCGGGCAGGCCCGGCCCCGCACGTTCGATGAGGCCCGGAATCATCGAGATGACCGAGGGCGGATAGCCCCGCGCAGTGGGCTGTTCGCCAAGCGCGAGCCCCACCTCGCGGCGGGCATGGGCGACGCGGGTAAGGCTGTCCATGATCAGCATCACCTGCTTGCCCTGATCGCGGAAATATTCGGCCACGGCGGTGGCGCGATGCGCCGCGCGCAGCCGCAGGAGCGGCGAGCGGTCGGCGGGCACGGCGACGACGCAGGTCTTGTCGCGGGTCGGGCCGGTCATCACCTTGCCCACGAAATCGCCCACCTCGCGGGCGCGTTCGCCAATCAGGCCCACCACCACGACATCCGCCTCGGTGTAGCGGGTCATCATCTCGATCAGAACCGATTTACCAACGCCCGAGCCCGCGATGATGCCCACCCGCTGCCCGCACCCAACGGTGAGCGCGGCATTGATCAGCCGCACGCCCACGTCGAGCGGCCGGTCCACCGGCTGGCGGGCGAGCGGATTGATCTCGCGGCCCGCAAGGGGGCGCGTCTCGGCGCAGTCGGGTGGCGGCAGGTTGTCGAGCGGCACCCCATCGGCATCGAGCACCCGGCCCAGAAGCTGCGGACCCATGGCCACGTCATGCCCGCCGGGCAGGCGATGCACCGCGCAATCGGCGGTGACGCGCGCGCCGGGTTGATTGAGAAACAGCAGGTTGCGCCCGTTGGCAAAGCCCACGATCTCGCCGGTCACTTCGGCGCCGTCCTCGGTCTCGACCCGGCAGCGGGTGCCAGGGCTGGCGTGAAAGCCCGCGCATTCCGCGATCAGCCCGTCATAGCGCAGCACCCGCCCGCTCCAGCGGGGCGCGGGCGGTCGGCTCATCGCGTCGGTGGCCTCGGTCAGCCGGGTCAGAAGATCGCTCATGCCAATCCCCCGGCGCTGCGTTCGGCGATGACGTCGGAAAAGGTGATGTCGTCCATGACGATGCGGACATCGCCGCGCCCGAGCGTGGTATCGGGGGCGAGCCGCGCCTTGGCGAGGGGGCTGAAGCCCTTGATATGCGGCTTGATCGCGACGAGGTCGGCGGCATTCATGCGGACCACGGTGCTGTCGCAGCCCGCCGCGATCTCGCGAGTCACCTTCTCGATCTTGCGCAGGAAGGGGCGGGGGGCCTCGTCGATCTTTTGCCCGGCGCGCTCGGCGGCGAGCAGGCGCACGGCCTGTTCCAGTTTGGCGGTCAGGGCCTCGGCCCTGTCGTGTTCGGCGGTGGTCAGGCGGGTGACGGCTGCGGTGAAGATGTCGCGCGCCTCGGCCACCTCTTCGGCGGCGGTGCGGCGCGCCTCGTTCAAGGCCGCCTCGCGGGCCTCGGCGCGGGCGGTCTCGATCTCGCGCAGGGCCTCGGCATGGCCCTCGGCCCAGGCCGCGCGGCGCTCGGCCTCGATGTCGATGGGTTGAGGTGCGGGGGCGGGGGTAAAGCCTGTGTCGGGGTGCGCGTCGGGTTCGGGTGCCGGTTCGGGCGCGGGCTCTTGCGGTGCCGCCTCCGGCTCTGGCGCGCGGACAAAGGACAGTGGGGCGAAGCCCCCTGCCTCGGCCTCGGGTGCGCCCGGCATGTGCCTCTGGAACTTGCCCGCCGACCGGCGGACGAGCGCCAGCAGGTCCTCGGGCGTGAGCGCGTCGGGGGCCGTCTCCGGGGCCTTGGCGGGGGCGGCGCTCATGGATCAGACCATCTCTTCGCCGCCGCGCCCGGCCAGCGTGATGCGCCCCTCGTCCGACAGGCGGCGGGCGATGGTGATGACCTGTTTCTGCGCCTCCTGCACCTGGCTGAGGCGCACCGGGCCCATCGCCTCCATCTCGTCGATGATATTGGCGGCGGCACGCTGCGACACGCAGCCCAGAAGCTTGTCGCGCAGGTTGGCGGCGGCCCCCTTGAGCGCCAGCACAAGCGTTTCGGTCTCGACCTCGCGCAGCACGGTCTGCAGGGCGCGCTCGTCGGACTTGATGAGGTAGTCGAAGACGAAGAGGTTGTCCTGGATATCCTCGGAGAGCGGCTTGTCCTCCTTGCGCAGGTCCTTCATGATCCGCTCTTCCATGTCCTGACGGGTAAAGTTCATGATCCGGGCGGCGGCCTTGACGCCGCCGATCTGCGAGGCGCGCAGGGTGGTGTTGGCCTTGAACTTGGCGCGCATCACCTCTTCGAGGTCGCGCAGCGCCTCGGGCTGCACGGTGTTGAGCGTGGCGATGCGGCGGATGATCTCGGGCTGCGCCTCGGGGGGCAGCAGCTTCAGCACCTCGGCCCCCTGCGCATAGTCGAGCGAGGCGATCACCAGCGCCATGATCTGCGGGTGCTCGTCGAGGATGAGTTCGGCCACCGCCGAAGGGTCCATCCAGTCGAGGATCTCGATGGGGCGTTCGCTGTTGCGCGGCACGATGCGCGACAGCACCGATTGCGCCTTGTGCGCGCCAAGCGCGGTATCGAGCACGCGGCGCACATAGCCGCCCGCGCCGACGCCCAGCCCGGTCCGGGTGCTGACCACCGACAGGAATTCGTTGAGCACGGCATCGACGGTGTCGTGATCGACCCCTTCGACGGTATACATCGCCTCGCCCAGGATCTGCACCTCGTTGGGCGAGAGGGTGCCGAGGATCTGCGCTGCCGTGTCCTCGCCGCAGACCATCATCAGGATCGCGGCCTTCTGCACGGGGCTGAGGCTGTCGGCGGTCATGCCATCGGGGGCAGGCAGGGCGGCGGTCATTTGCGCGGCTCCTCCTGCGGGGCGAGCATGGTCTTGAACACGCCCGCGATGCGGTTGGTCTCGGACCCGGCCATGTGGCGCAAGAGGTCGATCTTTTCCTCGTAGGTGATCGCGCCGTTCAGATCATCCGCCGTGGGGGCGGTGGTCTCGAGCCGCTGGCGCAGGGCCGCCATGCTCTCGCCCTTGGGCACCTCGATGGCATCGGCAAAGGCCATGCCCTGCGCGGCCTCGCCCCCGGCAGGCGGCAGCAACCGGTTGAGCAGCGGACGCACCACGCCCAGGATCACCAGCCCGAGGATCGCCAGTTGCGCCAGCGTGCGGCCAAGCGTCGGCAGCCACGGCGCCTCGTACCAGCGGGCGGCGGGCAGCAGCGGGGCGGTCGCCATGAAGGGGGCGCTGGCCACGGTCACGAGGTCGCCGCGCGTCTCGTCATAGCCGATGGCGCTGCGGGTGAGCGCCTCTATCTCTTCCATCGGGGGGCCTGCCGGGGCGTCGCCCTCGCCGTTGCCTGCGGGCGCCTGGTGCAGCAGCACGGCGGCATGCACGCGGTTGATCCGGGCGATCTGCGGCTGGCGGGTCTCGACCCGGCGGCTGATCTCGTAGTTGCGGGTCATCGACGTGGAGGTGTTGGTGGTGCCGGATGCCTCGGCCCCGTCCACCTGCTCGGCCAGTTCGGCCTCGGGCGGGGGCGTGTTGGCGACGGCACCGGGAATGCCCACGGCCCCGGCACCGCTGGTCTGCTGGCGGCTGCTCTGCTCGCTGCGGATGGCGGTCTCGGGGAGGTATTCCTCGCTGGTGATCTCGGAGCGGGTGAAATCCATGTCCAGCGTCACCTCGACGGCGGCATTTCCGGCCCCGACGATCGGCGTCAGCAGCGCCATAACCCGCTCGCGATACATCCGCTCCAGCCGTTGCTGGTGCTGCATCTGGCGGTCGGCCTCGGCCTGGGCCGGGTCTTCCTCCTGCACCGTCAGCAGTGCGCCGGTCTGGTCCACGACCGAGACGTTGCCGCGCGCCATGTCGGGCACGGCGGTGGCGACCATGCTGACGATGGCGCGCACCTGCGCCTGATCGAGCGACAGGCCGGGGGCAAGCTCGAGAAAGACCGAGGCGCGCGGCGGTTCGCGGTCGCGCACGAAGGCGGAGCGTTCGGGCAGGGCGAGATGCACGCGCGCGGCGCGCACCGGGCGCAATTCGGTGATCGAGCGCGCAAGATCGAGTTCGTGCATGCGGCGCAGGCGCGCGGCCTCGACCTGCCGCGAGGTGCCCATCGGCATGTCGGCGATGGCCTGCATCCCGTCCACGGCCCCTTGCGGCAGGCCTTCGCTCGCCAGCACCATGCGGGCGCGGTGATACTGGTCGGCGGCCACGGTGAGCGCGCCCGAGGAGGGATCGAGCCGGGCGTCGATGCCGCCGGTGGTCAGCGTTTCGAGCGCGCGGGCCTTTTCGGCGGCGGGCAGGCCGGTTTGCAGCGCGACCCGGTCGGCGGGTGCGAGCAACAGCCACGCGGCAAGCGCCAGAACAACGGCGAAGAGCACGCCGATGGCCGGAAGGGCGCGGCGCAGCGCGGGTTGCGCGGCAAAGCCGTCGAGGCGCGACATGGCGTGCCGCGCGCGCGCGGCGAGCGAGGTGCCGCCAGACTGTGCCGGAAGGGTGTTGGTGCCGTCCATCGGGAATGATCCTGCGTTTCCGGTCGATGCCTCAGACCGGCATGTTCATGATGTCGCGATAGGCGGTGAGGGCCTTGTTGCGGACCTGCATCGTCATCTGGAAGCCGAGCGAGGAGACCTGTTGCTCGACCATCACCGCGGCCAGGTCCTCGGTGCGTCCGGTCTCGAAATCGCGCGCGGCCTGCGACGCCTTCGCCTGCTGGGCGTTGACGCGTTCGACCGCCTGCCCCAGCCGTTCGGCAAAGCCCGGACCCTGCGCCTCGCCCAGCGGGGCGGGGCGGGCGACGGGCTCGGGGCGCGGCGCGCTCTGCGCGGCCTGCAGCGCGCTCATCGAGGGGGAGATGCCGGTCACGCTCATCGCCGGTCAGCCTCAGGCGGCGCGGGGGGCGGTCTGCGCGGCGGGTCGCGCCATCAGCATGATATGGCCGGGCGCGATTTCCTCGCCATCGGCCAGCACCAGCGCGCGCTGCATGACGTTCTCCAGTTCACGCACGTTGCCGGGCCAGGGATGGGCGGCGAGCATGTCGAGCGCCTCGGGCGACAGGAACGGTGTCGGCGCGCCCGCAGGCGTGTGGCGGCGCAGCATCGCCTGCGCCAGCACCGGGACATCCTCCGCGCGCGCCGCGAGCGGCAGGGTTTCGAGCGGGAAGACGTTGAGCCGATAATAGAGGTCCTCGCGGAAAGTGCCCTTGGCGATCTCTTGCTCCATGTCGCGGTTGGAGGTGGCGAGGATGCGGATATCGACCGGCGTCTCGGCCTGGCTGCCGATGGGCGTCACGACCTTTTCCTGCAGCACGCGCAACAGTTTGGCCTGGAGCGCGAGCGGCATTTCCGAGATTTCATCGAGCAGCAGCGTGCCGCCGTCGGCGGCGCGGATAAAGCCCTTGTTGGGCGTGGTGGCGCCGGTGAAGGCGCCCTTTTCGTGACCGAAGAGAATGGCCTCGAGCATGTTCTCGGGGATCGCGGCGCAGTTGAGTGCGATGAAGGGCTTTTCGGCGCGCGGCGAGGCGGCATGGATCAGGCGCGACAGCACCTCCTTGCCGCTGCCGGTGGGGCCGTTGATGAACACGCTCACGTCGAACCGTGCCACCCGGCGCGCCATGTCGAGCAGGTCGCCGGTGGCGGGATCGGCGGCGACCATCGCGCCGAAGGGCTCGGCCAGCAGGTCGGCCAGCATCATCAGCCCCGCGTCGCGCAGGTACGGCAGCCCGGTGGCGGGCAGGCCCACATGGATCATGCGCCCGCCCATGTCCTCGCGCAGGTGCCACGCCCCGGCGGCGGGATCGAGCACGACGATGCGCCTGGCCCCCAGCTTGCGGGCCAGATCGACGAGCGCGCGCTGATCGCGTGCCGGGCCGGGCTGCAGCAGCGTGTGACAGGTCCGATCAAGGCCGACCCGCACCCGCAGCCGCCGCGCCTCGAGCAGGGCGACAAGCCCCGCCTGTTGCGGGAAATCGGGGGCGGTGATGCAGATATCGGCCATGGCAAACCTCTTGAGTTCCGTTCGCAAACACCCAAGCAGGGACCATGCCATCCGCCATTTTGCCCGCCATGACCGGCCCCCGGCGCTAAAGCGGGGCGGCGAACCGCCGTTGAGCCTGTGACGGGCGGCGAAAACGTCGGGAAACCGACGGAATCGCCGCCCGCCATGCGTCGGCTGTCGGGTCTTCGTCGGTTCCGGCGGGGGCGCGCGCTCTCCGACGCGCCGTGCCGCCGCTTTCGCGTGCGCGGCCTGCCGAAAGCGAGACCGCGACTATCCAAAGATACCCGGTTCGGGTTTCAGATTCCGCCTCACATTTTTCCGGGGCGCACCGTTTCACCAGACAGACGAGTCCAGAGGGCAGGAAGACATGTTATCCAAGACCTATCATCTCAAGTTCCCCAGCCTCGACGCGGCGCAGATCGCGACGCCGTTCATCACCGACATCCTCGGCAACGCCATACCGGAATGCCGGATGTCGGGGCTCACTGTGATGATCGGCAAGGAGGGGGATATCTCGGTCAACCTGTTCTTTCCCTCGATCGCCGATCTCAAGACCTTCGAGAAGAAGCATGGCGGCTTCATCGACACGATGAAAAAGACGTTCCTGTTCCGCTCGACCGGGTTCGACGGGGTCTGCATCTTCAATTTCGAGGGCAATGACGAGGACGCCGCCTGACGGCGCACAGCGGCTTGGAACGGGGCTTGCAAAGAGGCGTGCGATGCCGCGCGCCCTGCGGGGTGTTTCCTGGAGATCGTGACATCATGGCTTTCGCATATCCTCCGAGACCCGCCCTGCACGGGGCCACGGCATGAACGCCCGCCCCGAGAGCCGTGCCGAGGTTGCGTCGGGCGGCGCGTTGTTGCGCGTCTCGTCGGACAAGATCGGCCGCCTGATGGACCTCGTCGGGGAATTGTCGCTGTCGGTCTCCGAGACGATCAACGCGCCCGAACTGGCCGAACTGGATCTCGTGGGGTTCGAGGCGGCGGCGCACCGGCTGTCGATGATCGTGCGCGAGGTGCAGGATGCCGCGACCGAATTGCGGCTGGTGCCGGTGGCCGAGGTGTTCCGGCGGCTCAAGCGCATGGTGCGCGAGTTGCAGCGCGACTCTGGCAAGGAGATCGACCTCGTGATCGAGGGCGAGGAGACCGCCATCGACAAGCTGGTCGCCGACCGCCTCTACGATCCGCTGTTGCACGTGGTGCGCAATTCCGCCGATCACGGGCTGGAGTCGCCGCAAGAGCGCGAGGCGGCAGGCAAGGCACCGGCGGGGCGCATCACGCTCTCGGCGGCGCAGGTCGGCAGCGAGGTGCGCATCCGGGGCCGGGTCGACTTCTACGACGGCCGACTGCAGATGGCGCATCCGGACCTGGTGATGACCGAGGCGGAGGCCGCCGCTCTGCCGCCTTTCGAGCCGGTCTATGGCCTGACCGAGGGGGTGACGGGCAGGGTGATGGCAAAGGCCGTGAGCGGCGCCCTGGCGCGCGCGCCCGACCTGCCCGAGTGGCTCGATCCGGCGATGATGACGCGCGAGGCCTGGCCCGACTGGCGTGCGGCGCTCGGCGCGCTGCACATGCCCGACGGCCCGCCCAGCCTGTCGCACGGCGCGCCGGCCCGGCGGCGGCTGGCCT
>CAJXKX010000062.1 GCA_913055965.1 uncultured Roseovarius sp. | reverse complement strand
TCTGCCAGGATTTGCGCCCCAACGCCGTAATCCCGCTGTTCCTGCGCCATATCCTGCGCCTCTTTGGGGGGCAGGGGCTCGCGCCGCCTGATGGCGCGCGATGCGAAGTCTCGGGCTGGACGATTGATCAGCACCAGCACGCCGGAGCCCTCTTCTCCGATCGCACGCATAGCGCCTTGAAGAAGGCCTTCCCGGTCATTCAGCTCGGCAAAGATGTCGGCAAAGATGGACAAGGCATGCATGCGCACCAAAGTGGGCTTTTCTGGATCGATATGCCCCTTTACCAGCGCCATGGTCTCACCTTCGGTGGCCTTGTTGTAAAAGCTCACAGCGCGCCAGTCGCCGCCCCAGCGGCTCTGGAACCGGGATTCCGCCACTTGTTTCACAAGGTGGTCATGCTTGCGCCGATAGGCGATGAGATCGCGGATCGTGCCGATCTTGAGGCCGTGGGTTTTCGCAAACTCGACCAGATCGGGCAGCCGCGCCATGGTACCGTCGTCTTTCATGATCTCGCAAATCACCCCGGCGGGTTTCAGTCCGGCAAGACGCGAGATGTCGACGGCGGCCTCGGTATGGCCGGCGCGCACCAGACCCCCGCCGTTTCGCGCACGCAGCGGAAAGACATGGCCGGGGGTCGCGATCTGGGTCGCGCTGTTCTGTTCGTCGATCGCCACGGCTACGGTATGGGCGCGGTCGGCGGCGGAAATGCCGGTGGTCACGCCCTCACGCGCCTCGATCGACACGGTAAAGGCGGTTTCCATGCGCGACGAGTTGTTGACCGCCATCATCGGCAGGCCCAACTGGCCGATGCGCTCGGCGGTCATCGGCAGGCAGATGAGGCCCCGCCCGTGCGTCGCCATGAAGTTGATGGCCTCCGGCGTGGCGAACTCGGCGGCGATCACCAGGTCGCCCTCGTTCTCGCGATCCTCGTGATCGACGAGGATCACCATGCGCCCGGCGGCGATCTCGGCGATGATCTCCTCGGTGGGCGCGATCGCGTCGCGCAGATCGGCCTCCACCGGCCCCGGCGATTGATATGCGGCTCTGTCGGTCATCGCGTGGCCCCTTTCTCTCGGCCCGTGCCAGATAGCGCAGCCGCACCGGGATGGCCAGCATGGTTTGGCCTTGGCCGGGCACGAAACGCGCGGACGCCGCGCCCGGAAAGAGGCTGATGCGCGGGCCGCCTCAGACCAGGCGGACGCGCGGGGCGCGCCATTTCGCGCCCGGCTCCACGATCAGGTCGGTCAGCGCCCAGACCAGCGCATCCACCCGGTCGGGGCTGCCGCGCCCCTCGTAGCCGCGCGCCGTCATCGCGCACATCTGGTCCTCCAGTGCGCCCAGCCCCCGCAGGTGATGCACCCGCCCCTGCTCGTAGAGCGCCGCCACCGGCTCGGCGCGCAGCACCTTGCCCCGGCTGGCATGGACCTTGCGGAACGGCACCAGCGGGTCGACCTGCCGGATCACCTGCTCCACCAAGTCGCCGCCCTGGTTGACCTCGGCCACCAGCCGGTCGGCCCCCCAGCGCTCCATCGCGCGGATCGCGGCCCGCGCCCAGGCTGCGGGGCCCGCCGCGTCGAGGCTCTCGTCGGCCAGCACGAAGGCGCGCCAGTCCTGCACGGGCCCCTGCGTCACCGCGCCCGCCACCACGATCCCGCAGGCATCCGATCCGGCATGGCCTGTCACCGGCGGGTCCACCGCCACCACGATCCGGTCAAGCTCCGGCGCGGCCCCGACCCGCGCCCGCTCCAGCATCGCGGGGGTCCAGAGCGCGTCCTCGGCGGCCTCCGTCAACACGCCGTCCAGCTCCTGCCGGCCCAGGCGCGTGCCCGCGTAGCGCGCGCGCACCTCCTCGAGGAAGCCCTGCGCGAGATTTGCGGCATTGGCCTCGGTGGGGGCGTTTGTCACCACCGTGCTCTCGCTGCCGAGGATATCCTTGAGCACGCCCACGTTGCGCGGCGTCGTCGTCACGCAGACCTGCGGCGCCTCGCCGAGGCGCAGCCCGAATTGCAGCATGTCCCAGGTGTCGCGCGCCTTCTTCCACTTGGCCAGCTCGTCCACCCAGGCCCCGTCGAACTGCGGGCCGCGCAGCCCCTCGGGATCATGCGCCGAAAATACCTGCGCGACCGCGCCGTTGGGCCAGAGCAGCCGCTTGCGCGTCGCCTGCCATTCGGGGCGGCGGTCGGGGGGCGAGCAGGCCATGATCCCGCTTTCGCCAAAGATCATGACCTCGCGCACCTGATCGACCGTCTCGCCCACCAGCGCCAGCCGCCGGCACGTGCCCGGATCGAGCGGCTTCGCGCCCTCCACCCGGCCGCGCACCCATTCGGCCCCCGCCCGCGTCTTGCCCGCGCCACGCCCGCCCAGGATCACCCAGGTGCGCCAGTCGCCCCCGGGCGGCACCTGATGCTCCAGCGCCCAGAACTCGAAGATGTAGGGCAGCGCCAGCAACTCACCCTCGCTCAGGGCATCGAGGAACTCGGCCCTTGCACCGTGCCCTTGCGAGACGATCCATGCGGCACCGGATCTCAAACCGGGCGGCGTCGAAGTCGATCGCGTATCCGTGGACGATGCCGCGTTCAAGTTGTCTGCGTTTTTCAAGCTGTGCCTCCATTTCGATGGCGATCCTGAGCCATTGACGGATTTCCGCCGTGGCCCGCGTCGCGTTCTTCAACTCGCCGAGTTCCCCGTCGCGTATCCGCCGATAGAGCGCCTCGAGCTCGCCGCGCATGTCCGCAAGCTGCTCTTCCAGTGCGTTGATCGCGGTTGTCAGGCCCGAAGGCCCCTCTTCCGGGGTGATCAGAATCATGCGTGTCGCTGCCTCATGCCGTTTCCCGTTTCGCGATGCCCCCGCCCGCGCGATATGAAAAGACGCCCGCCGGGATGCCCCGGGGCCGCCTGCCCATCTCGTCCAGCATGGCACAACCGTTAGGAGAAACCGCACGGCAAGTCAAACCGCAGCACCGCTACAACCGCTTGTATTATTTACGTTTTATTAAGGTTTGCGTGGCCGCGCCGCGCGCCACGCGGCCCACGCCTCGGGCGTGTCGAGATCGGTCACGGCATGCGCGCCCGGCAGTGCGACCCGCGCCACGTCATGCGCCGCGAGGATCGCCCGTGCGCCTGCGTCGCCGCTCAAGGCCGCCATTTCGGGCAGGTACCGCGCCGGGAACACCACCGGATGCCCGCCCCGCCCATCCTCTGCCGTCGCACGCAGGATGGATCGCCCGTCGAACGCCGCCAGCACCGCGCGCAAATCGCCCTCTGTCAGGTCCGGCATGTCCGGCAACAGCACCATGAGCGCCGCCGCGCCGCGTCCAACGGCCCATGCCGCCCCCCGGCGCAGCGATGCCGCCATCCCCTCGCCCGCCTCCGGCACCTCCTCGACCCGCAAGCGCGGCCCCGCCAGCGGCGCGAGCGCCCGCGCCCGCGCCTGCCCTCCGGACGGCAGCGTCACCAGAACCTCGCCCCCGAGGTCCAGCGCCATCGCCACCCGGTCGGCCAGCAATGCCCGCCCCCGCACCTCCTCCAGCAGCTTGTCGCGCCCCCGCATCCGCCGCGACGCTCCCGCCGCCGGCACGAGAACCGCAACCGCGCCCGTCACCGGATGACGTTGAGCCGCAACCGCAGCCCGCGCCGCGCCTCCTGCGGCAGGTGCCGGTTCAGCCTCCGGTTCACCAGGCCGAAGAGCGCAATCACCACCAGCGTCAGCAGGATGAAATACCCCGCGAGGATCGGGTAGGGCACGAAGGGGTTGAAGGTCTTGTCGGCAAAGTAATTCGCGTAGTAGAGCGCGTCGCCCCGCTGCTGCCACGCCGGAAAGCCGGAAAAGAACACCAGCGTCGTGGAATGAAACAGGAAGATCGCCTCGTTGGTATAGGCGGGCCACGCCAGCCGCAGCATGGTGGGCCACACGATCTTGCGAAACCGCCGCCACCCCGAAAAGCCATAGGCATCCGCCGCCTCCACGTCCCCCTTGGGGATCGAGCGCAGCGCGCCGTAGAAGATCTCGCCCGAATAGGCCGCCGTGTTGAGAAACAGCACGATCAGCGCGCCGAGCCAGGCCGAGGTGAACGCGTCGAAGAACGGGCTCACGGATTTCAGCGACAGGAACAGGAAATAGGCGAAAAAGAACTGGATGAAGAGCGGCGAGCCGCGAAAGATGAAGATGAACCATTCCGACGGCTTGCGGATCAGCGGGTTGCGCGCGCCCTTGCCCAGCGCCACCACCGTCGCAAGGAAGAACCCGGCAAAGAGCGCGATCGCCCCGAAATACACGTTCCAGATCATGCCCGAGCCGATCAGCGTGAAATGCTCGCACAGCGTATAGCCCTCGCGCGGCAACAGCCGCTCGCCATAGCCCAGGGAGCGTAAGGCGTAATCCTGCACCGTCTGCCAGCAACTCATGCGCCCGCCCTCCGCTGCGCTTCGCCGCCGGTGGTGGCCTGCCCGTGGCTGAGGCGCACCATCAGCCGCTCGAGCGCCACCTCCGAGACCTTGGTCAGCCCGAGGTAGAAGACCAGAAGCGCGAGGAAATACCACATCCGCCAGTCGCCATGCGGATAGTCGGTAAAGCGCGGCAGCGCCGTGCCCCCCAACTCGCGCGCCCAGTAGACGATATCCTCCACCCCCAGCAGGAACAGCAGCGGCGTGGCCTTGGTCAGCACCATCCACAGGTTGCTGAGCCCCGGCAGCGCATAGACCCACATCTGCGGCACGAGGATGCGCCAGAAACTCTGCCGGCGGCTCATGCCATAGGCCTCCGCCGTCTCGATCTGCGCGCGCGGCACCGCGCGCATCGCGCCATAGAGCACATTGGCCGCGAACGCCCCGAACACGATGGCGAAGGTCAGCACCGCGAGAAAGAACCCGTAGGCGTCATGCACCCATTGCGGCGAGTTGCCCAGGGGCAGCTTGGCCGCCTGGCACACTACGAAATCACTGCCCTGCCAGATCTCGTCGGGCCAGTCCGGACATTTGACCTTGTGGCGGATCACCTCGAAAATCTGGTCGAGCGCGATCACGAAGAACAGGAAAAAGGCGATGTCGGGCACGCCCCGCACGATCGCGATATAGCCCTTGCCGACCCACGACAGCGGCCAGATGCGCGACCGCGCCGCCATCGCCCCGCCAAAGCCGAAGGCCAGCGCCGCGGGCGCCGTGATCGCCAGAAGCAAGAGCACCGTGCCCACCGCGATGTAGAGATTGGCGTGCTTGACCGTGGTCAGGTAGCACGACAGCCAGCGCAGGCCCTCCAGCGTCGATGGATCGGAGCAGAAGGAAAACATGCGCGCGGCCCCCGGCGGATCGGCCCGCGCAGCCTGCGGCGCGCGGGCCTCGGATCGGTCACTCGAAGGTCGAGGACACTTCCCATTTCTCGATCATCGCGTTGAGCGACCCGTCATCCTTCATCGACTGGATCGCCGCGTCGAAGGTGGCGCGCAACTCGCCGTCGGATTCGCGCACGCCCATGCCGACGCCCCCGCCGAGCGGCACGTCATCGCCCACGAACATCAGGTCCGGGTCTTCCTGCGCAATGGGCGCAAGATAGGATTTGTCGGCCAGCACCGCGTCGGCCTCGCCGTTGCGCACCGCCGCGATGGTTTCCTCGGGGGTGGCGAATTCCAGCAGGGTCGCGCCCGATTCGGCTACGTATCCGGCCTGGATCGTGCCGGTCTGCGCCGCGATCACCCCGCCCGCCAGGTCCACGTCCTCGGACATGCCCAGATAGGCCGACGGATCGGGCGGCGTGTAGTTCTGGGTGAAGTCGATCACCTGATCGCGCTCGTCGGTGATCGACATGCCGGCGATGATGGCGTCGTAGTTGCCCGAGACGAGGTTGGGGATGATGCTGTCCCAGTCGTTCGTCACCCATTCGCAGTTGAGCTCGGCGCGCTTGCACAGCTCGTCGCCCAACTCGCGCTCGAACCCGTCGACCTGACCGGCATCGTTGATGAAGTTCCACGGGGGATACGCCCCCTCGGTGCCGAGGCGCACGACATCCTGCGCCATGGCCATGCCCGCCATCATGGCAAAGGCGGCGGTCGATACCAGAAGTTTCTTCATGAGTGGTCTCCCCTTGGTTGGTTGCTCTCAGGCGGCCATGGTGGAGCTGAGGAAGCCCCGCAGCCGCTCGGATTTCGGCGCACCGAAGAGCGCGTCGGGCGCGCCCTCCTCCTCGATCAGGCCCTGGTGCAGGAACACCACGTGATCGCTCACGTCGCGGGCCATCTTCATGTCGTGGGTGACGATCATCATCGTGCGCCCCTCTTGCGCGAGGTCCTTGATGACGCGGATCACCTCCTGTTCCAGTTCGGGATCGAGCGCCGAGGTCGGCTCGTCAAAGAGCAGCGCCTCGGGCTCCATGCAGAGCGCCCGCGCGATGGCCGCGCGCTGCTGCTGCCCGCCCGACAATTGCGCCGGGTAGACGTCGCACTTGTCGCCGATCCCCACCTTGTCGAGATAGCCGCGCGCGGCCGTCTCCACCTCGGCGCGGTCGCGGCCCAGAACCGTCACCGGCGCTTCCATCACGTTTTGCAGAATGGTCATGTGCGCCCAAAGGTTGAACTGCTGGAACACCATGCTGAGATTGGTGCGGATGCGCAGCACCTGTTTGGAATCAGCTGGATGGCGGCCCAGCCCCTCGCCCTTCCACCTGACCGGCTCGCCGTTGAACAGGATGTCGCCCTGCTGGCTGTCCTCCAGCAGGTTGGCGCAGCGCAGGATGGTGGACTTGCCCGAACCCGACGACCCGATGAGCGAGATGACATGCCCGCGCGGTGCGGTGATATCGACGCCCTTGATGACCTCAAGCGCCCCGTAGGCCTTGTGCAGGTTGCGGATTTCGATCACCGGCGTCTCGGACACGCATACCCCCTGTCACGCTCTGGTCTTGCGACATTCTCGTGACAATAGGGCCGAAAAATCTGCGCGATGCAACTTGCAATGCGGCGGAACGGTGCGCTTGCCCGCCGGATTGACGCCCGGTCAGGTCAATTCGGAGGCAGGCGGCGACGGGATGGGCTGCGCGAGATAGGCCTCGGGCGCAATCTCGACCAACCCCGAAATCCCCAGCGTGTCGCGATCCTCCGCCGACAGCGCCGCCAGCGCCGCCGTCAGCGCGGCGCGGATGGGCGCGGGGTCGCGGGTGCCGGCGGTGATCCAGGGCAGCGCGGGGGTGGGATCGGTGCGCCCGATCACCCGCAGGCCCTGCGCGAAGCTGTCGCTTCGCGCCATCAACCTCCAGCTCAGCGCGTCAAGCGCCGCGATATCCGCACGCCCCTCGGCCACCGCGCGCGCCGAATTGGCATGCGCGCCCGTGCGCCGCACCCGCTCGAAGGCGAAACCCCGCTCCGCCGCCCAGCCCTGCGGCGCGGCCCATCCCGATTGCGACAGCGCCTCGTTATAGGCCAGCACGGCCCCGGCGAAATCGCGCGGGTCATCACGCGGATCGTCGCGGCGCGCGACGAACACGCTGCAATAGTGCCCCGGCGGGCAATCGGCCAGGTCGCAAACGGGCGTGCCGACGAGATTTACCTTGCCGTGGAGCCGCGAGCGGTATGGCAGGCCGCAGGTCTGCGACAAAAGCAGATCGGGGCTTTGCCAGTGGTCCCAGGGGTCGCCCTCGCGCAACAGATGCTCCGGCCCCGCGCCGAGCCGCGCGCGCACGCGCTGCCACAGCCGGTCATTGGCCGCCGCCGTCTCGGGCCGGTCATACATCGGCAGGCTATCATCCCCGCAGCACCCGCTGCCGGGCGCGGGCGCTTTCCTGGTCGGTCAGGCCCAACAGGCTCGACACCAGCCGAATGAGCGAATCCTCGCCCGCATCCCGCGCGCCATCGGCCAGCGCCACCTGCCACAGCGCCTCGATCACCGCCGCGCGTGCCTCGTAGGGCACCGCGTCCTTGATCGCGCGGGTAAAGCGCACCGTGTCGGGCGCCTCGGCCTCCAGCGCCTCGGCCTCGCCGCGCAAGGCCTCGGCCGCCTCGGCGTCGAGCCCGTAGCGCTCGGACAGGATGCGGGTGATGCGCGCGCGCTCGTCCTCGTCGTAATGGCCATCGGCGCGCGCCAGCCGCACCATGAGCGCCGACAGCGCGCGCCGCGCATCCGCGTCGGGCAGGGTCTGGGGGGCGGGGGCCAGAAGCCGGCTCAGCAAATCTCCGAACATCTGCCCGATATAGCCCGCCCTTTCGCCCGCGCCAATGCCCTGTCGCTACTGCGCGCTCCAGCCGCCATCGACACTGATCGTCGTACCGGTCACCTGCGCCGCCGCGTCGGAACAGAGATAAAGCACCGTCCCGGCAAGCTGTTCGACCGTGACGAAATCCTTGGAGGGCTGCTTGGCGAGGATCACCTGCTCGATCGCCGCCTCCTCGGAAATGCCGTATTGCTTGGCCGTATCGGGGATCTGCGCCTCGACGAGCGGGGTGAGAACATAGCCCGGGCAGACCGCGTTGCAGGTGATCGGCTCCTTCGCGGTCTCGAGCCCCACCGTCTTGGTCATGCCGACGACGCCGTGCTTGGCGGTGACATAGGCGGCCTTGTAGGGCGAGGCGCGCAGACCGTGCGCCGAGGCGATGTTGACGATCCGGCCCCAGCCGCGATCCCGCATCCCCGGCAGCGCGGCGGCGATGGGGTGAAAGGCCGAGTTCATGTTGAT